>CAITAM010000133.1 GCA_903890265.1 uncultured Pseudomonadota bacterium
AGAACGGGCAGGTGCCGACCGACACCGCGTTGACGCCGCCGTGGCGGAAGCCCTCCGAGAAGGTCGCGTACGCCCGCACGTCACCGCTCAGCGCGTAGCTCGTGTTGAGCTTGAAGAGGTGGTTGTGGAAGCTCTGGTCGCCGGAGGCGAGCGTCGTGCCGAGCGCGTCCGTCTGGTTCGCGGGCGGCGGCAGCGTCGAGAAGTACGGCCCGCCGTACGGGATCTGGATGTGGATGTTCTCGCTGACGTCCTGCCAGAAGACCCGCACGCCCCCGGTCAGTTGCCACTTCGGCGTCACGTGCCAGGTCAGCTCGCCGAACAGCGCCTTGTCCTTGAACCCGGAGTTGCGCGCGTAGGTGTAGTTCGTGTCGGTCGGCGACAGCGCGCTCGGCCGGGTGCCGCCGTTGTAGTTCTGGATGAAGTCGCCGAAGGTGTTGAAGGCGTAGTTGTTGCCGGGTGTGGCGTTCAGCGCCTCGCTGACCGCGGCGCCCGAGCCCGGCAGCTCAGACCACGCGCCGAAGCCCGGGATGATCTCGTACTGGAAGAGGTCGTTGGTCTGGTGCCGGTAGTAGCCGCCTACCGTGTAGTCGAACGTGCTGCCCTCCTTCGACACGAGGCGCAGCTCCTCGACCAGCGACTTGTCCGTGTAGCCGGTGATGAATTCCGTCGTCGGCCGCGGGAAGTTGCCGTAGTAGAGCGGGCTCAGGGAGTCGAACTTCTGCAGGAACGGCGTCTCGTCGTAGCTGCTGTGGTCGACGTTCCGGGCGTAGCTCGTCGAGGAGATGATCGTCGCGAAGCCCGCGTCCGCGGTCAGCGTGAGCGCACCAAGGTCGACCGTGCGGTGATCCGGCGCGATCGGGATGTAGGCTTCGTCCGTGTACCGGCCGGCGCCGACCGTCTGGCGCGAGAAGCCGTTCGAGTGCTCGTCCTGGCGCACGTACGACAGGTTCGCGTCGAACACCGGCGTCACGTGCCAGAGCGCCGCGGCGCGAAAGTACTGCGAGTGCGCCGAATCGACGCCCGTGAGCGACTGCGTCTTCAGCGGGCTCGTGAGCGGGTTGGCCGGATCGGCGAGTTCGGGCTGGTAGTTCGGGCCGAACACGGCCGCGTTCGGCGCGTTGATGAACCCGGCGATGTCCCGGTAGCCCGCGCCCACGCGCAGTGCCGCCGTGTCGCCGAGCGGGAAGTTCAGCACGCCGTTGACGGAATAGGAGTTCTTGTCGGCGTGCGAGGTCTCCGACCCGTCGGCGTCGACCGAGGCCGAGAAGTGCGTCGGATCCGGCGCGTTGTGGATGATGCGGATCGTGCCCGCGACCGCGCCCGAGCCGTACAGCGTGCCCTGCGGGCCGCGCAGCACCTCGACGCGCTGCACGTCGTTGAGATCGAGGTTGACGAACACCGGGATGTCGTCGACGTAGGTCGAGACCAGCGGCACGCTGCCCCACGGCAGGTAGGCCGAGCCGATCGGGTCGTTGGCGTTCAGGCCGCGGATGACGATGTTGCTGTTGCTGCCGTTGGCGCGCGGGCCCAGGTCCGGCACGTTGATGCCGGGCAGCATCCGCGCGATGTCGGTGAGCGTATTGACGCTCGCCGCCTCGAGCGCCGAGCCCGAGACCGCCGAGATGTTGTACGGCACGTCGACGACGTTCTGCGCGCGGCGGCTCGCCGTGACGACGACCTCCTGCAGGGCATCCGGGTCATCGGCCGCCCACGCAAGCGGGGCCGAGCCGAGCGCGAGGGCCACGGCGGCCGCAACCGTGAGCGCCGAGGGTGGGCGTCGAGCGTCAGTCATGGGTAACTCCTGGTGGGTGGGTCCGTAAAGCGTCGGAGGGGCAGCCGGGCACCCGGCGGCCGCGAAGGTAGTCGTCGATGAGTTCGCGGTAGCGCGTCGCGCCGAAGCTCGGGAAGTGCCCGCCGTGCACGACCTCGACCGGCAGCTCGCGCAGGCGCGCCAGCGACTCGACGTAGTCGGCGCGGTCCGAGTGGTAGGCATCGTCGATGAGCGGCCCGTCGTAGATGGCATCCCCCGAGAACAGCACGCCCGTCGCCGGCTCCCAGAGCGCGATCGAGCCCGGCGAGTGCCCCGGCACGTGCAGCACCTCGAAGTGCCGGTCGCCGAGATCGATGACATCGCCCGCCGCGAGCACGCGCGTCACCGGCGCCGGGCGGACCTCGTAGGCCGCCTCGTCGAAGCCGCCCGGCGGCAGGCGGGTGAACATCGCGAGGCGCGCGTATTCGGTGGCGATCGTCGCCTCGCGCGTCGGCCGGGCGAGGATCGGGGCCTCCAGCCCATGGCAGGCCCGCGCCGGGAACTCGTGGTGGTTGCCGATGTGGTCGAAGTGGGCGTGGCTCGCCACCGCGAGCAGCGGCCGCTCGGTCAGCCACGGGAACTGCCCCACGAGGCTGACCGCGCCGAGCCCGCTGTCGACGAGCAGGTTGCCGTCGCGGCCCGCGACGAACCAGATGTTGCAGCGGTAGAACGGGTCGATGTGGTGCTCGTGCAGGTGCACGATGCCGTGCGCCAGCCGCTCGCAGGCGTACCAGTCGGCCGCGGTCGCGTGCTCGAGGGCGGTCATGTCCGCGGCCTCACCGGCGACAGCGGCTGCTCCGAGACCCGGACGAGGCGCGGACCGCGGGGTCCGTAGACGCCGCGCGGCTCCGGCCAGAGCACGAGAAACAGCGGGTAAAGAAGTGCCGGCAGCACGAGTGCCGCGAGCAGCGACACGTCGACGTCGCCCGCGAGGTGGCCGAGCCAGCCGACGAAGTGACCGGGCATGTTGACGGTGGTCAGGGCGACCGCCGCCGAGATCAGCCACGCGCCCATCCCCTGCCCGTTCCAGCCGCCGCGGAACCAGTACGGCCCGCCTTCCTGGCCGCGGTTGAAGACCTGCATGGCCTCCGGCAGGTAATGCCCGCGGCGGATGAAGAAGCCGACGATCATCACCACCATCCAGGGCGTCGTGGTGACCACGATCAGCGACACGAAGGTCGTGATGGCGTCCACCACGTTGAAGACGAAGCGGCCGACGAAGATGAGCACGATGGCCGCGGCGCCGATCAGCGCCGTCGCCTGGGCCCGCGTCAGGCGCGGAAAGACACTCGAGAAATCGAGGCCCGTCCCGTAGAGCGAGGTCGTGCCGGTCGACATGCCGCTCAAGGTCGCGAGCGCCAGCAGCGGCACCGAGAAGCCGGCCGGGGCGATCGAGATCAGGCCGCCGGTGTAGTCCGCCTGCAGCAGGAAGTCGGGCGCCCGGCGCGCGATGATGCAGGTCGTCGCGAGGCCGAAGAAGAACGGCAGCAGGGTCAGGAGCTGGGCGAGGACCGAGACCGCCATCAGCCGGCCGGTCGGGGTCGACCGCGGCAGGTAGCGGCTCCAGTCGCCGAGGAACGCGCCGAACGAGATCGGGTTCGCGAGCACGACGAGCGTCGCCGAGACGAACGCCGGCCAGAACGGCGCCGAGCCCCAGGCAAAGCCGCTGCCGGCGAAAGTCGGGTCGAAGTCGTGGCGAAAGGCCCACAGCCCGAGCACGAAGAGCAGCGAGGCGCTGACCACGGCCACCTTGTTGACGAGCAGCATCAGGCGAAAGCCGTAGATCGACACCCCGAGCACCGCGAGCGCGAAGAGGCCGTACGCCGTCGCGAACGCCCGGTCATCGGTCGTCCAGCCGAACAGGCGCCGCGCGGCACCCACCGCCGCGTCGCCGCTCGACCAGACGCTGATCGAGTAGAAGGCGATCGCCGTGAGCAGGCTCAGGAACGAGCCGACGATGCGGCCGACCACGCCGAAGTGCGCACTGGAGGACACCGCGTTGTTGGTGCCGGTCAGCGGCCCGAAGATCGCCATGGGCGCGAGGATGAGCGCACCCACGGTGACGCCGAGCACGATCGCCGCGAGGCCCTGGTAGAACGACAGGCCGAAGATCACCGGGAACGCGCCGAGCACGGCCGTCGCGAGCGAATTCGCCCCGCCCCACTCGACGCGCAGGAAGTCGAGCAGCGTCGCCGTCCGCTCGGCGTCCGGGATCGGCTCGATGCCGTGGACTTCGAATTCAGTGGCCACGGGGAGAGCCCTTCGTGCCGCGCGCGCGGCGGGTCACGGCGGCACACCGACCGCGATGCCCGCGGCCTCAAGGGCGTGCCGGAGTCCCGCGAGCTCGTCCTCGTAGTGGCGCCACTGCCAGAGCGAGGTCGAGTAGAGCGGCCGGCGCACCTGCGACGCGCTCGCGGTGGTGGTCGCGGTCGGGTTCTTGTGAAAGTCGATGCACGCCTCGTCCCACGGCAGCGCGCAGGCCGCGAGCAGCCGCGCCGTCTCGCCGCGCTGGTCGGCGACGAGCCGCTCGTACGCCACGGTGTGGATCCGCCCGGGCAGTGCCTGCCGCCAGAAGTCCATCAGCCGCGCGTAAGCGACGTAGTAGGCCGCGAGATCGGTGAGCGAGTACGAGAACGGGTAGCCGTCGCGGAACAGCGTCTTGTACATCGCGTAGCAGACCGCCATCGGGTGCCGCTCGACGTGCACGAGGGTGGCCCCGGGCAGCGCACGGGCGATCAGCCCGCAGTAGAGGTAGTTCAGCGGCATCTTGTCGACGAAGCGAGCGCGGTAGCCCTCGCGCGCGACGCGGCCGAGGTAGTCGCGGCCGAGCGCGCCGAAGTCGACGGTGGCCGAGCGGGCGATCAGCGCCCGGCGATCCGTCGCCCCCGCCGCCGACCCCTCGCCCGCGGCCGCGACGACCGCGGCCGCGAAGGCGTTCGATTCCCCGGCCGAGACCAGCTGCGGGTGACTCGACAGGATGCGATCGACGAGCGTCGTCCCGCTGCGCGGCAGCCCGAGGACGAACACGGGCGATGCGTTGTCCGACGCGTCCGCCGTCCGGCCCCCCTGCGCGTCGGTCATCGGGTCTGGCAACGGCGGCAGGCCCGAAAACGCCTCGATGATCCAGTCGACCGTGGCCACGTCCCTGGCCACGTCGTAGGCGAGCGTCCGGCGGCGGGCGCCCGCACCCCGCGCCAGCGCGGCGAACGACCGCCGGTACTCGCCGAGATCCTCGTACTCCTTGACGAGCGCGTAGCTCAGGCGTACCTCGCCGGCTCCGCCCGAGTCGCCGCACCGGGCGAGGGCCGCTTCGAGTTCCGCCACGTGGTTGCGGGCGGGGTCCTGCGGACGCAGTTCCGAGCGGTTGAGGTACGCCTCGTCGTCATCCGGCCGCAGCGCCAGCACGCGGTCGTAATCGGCCTCGGCGCCCGCGAGATCGCCGAGGAAGCGGCGCACGGTGGCGCGATTGAAGAGCGCGGCGGCATGGTCCGGCTGCCGCACGAGTGCGCGGTCGTAGGCGGCGCGCGCGGCCTCGTGCGCGTTCAGCTGCTGGCGGAGCGTGCCGAGCGCGAGCCAGAACGCGGCGTCGTCCAGTCCGTCGGTGAGGCCGTCGGCCACGGTGCGCGCCTCGTCGGGACGCCCCGCCGCCGCGAGGCACTGGCCGTGCAACAGGCGAAACGGCGCGTTGGCGGGCTCGAGGGCGAGCGCGCGCGCGACGAGCTCGCACGCACCCGGCGCATCCCCGGACTGCAGCGCGAGGTAGGCCGCGACGTGCCAGCCCGCCGCGAACCCTGGGTGGTCACGGCAGAGCGCCGTGCTCTCGACCGCGGCCGCGCGCAGGTCACGGCGCGCGATCAGGTCACGCACGGCGGCAAAGCGCGACGGCGCATCGGCGCGCCGGGCCGTCTGCAGGGCTTGGGTCATACGGTCCGCCGCCACACGGGTCGGTCCTTCTGCTGGGTTCGATCGGGCACCCCCGCCACCGGCCGGTGCCTCGCCTGCGCCCTCTTGGTGCATGCGCCCGCTCCGGACGCGCCGCGCGCACCAGTGCGGGGCATTGCCGCGTAACAGGTGTTATGCGATAAATCAGTTCTATCAACGGGTACCTGCCTTGTCAACGGCGGCCCAACGACGGAAGCAGCGCATGGCGAAGGTGACGGATCCGGAAGCAGTCAGGGCCCGGTTGGTGGAAGCGGCCTGGCGCGTGATCGCGACCGAGGGCATCGAGGCGGCGACGCTGCGCCGGGTCGCGATCGAGGCCGATTGCACGACCGGGCTCATCACCCATTATTTCGCCGACAAAGCCGAGCTCGTCACCGTCGCCTACCGGCGCGTGCTGGACTCGATGCTGGCCGATGCGGAGCGCGCGATTTTGCGGACCTCCGGCATCGTCGAGAAGCTGGTGGCAGCGGTCGAAGCGGTGGAACCGGTGCGCGCGAGTGCCCGGCATTTCACGGTGGTGCTGATCAACTTCTGGGCCGCGGCGGCGGTTGACCCGACGTTCGCCGCGCATTGCCGAAACGACTACGCGCGCTGGCGCGACATGATCCGCCGGGTCGCCGCCGAGGGCGTGGCGAGCGGGGAGCTTCGACCGGACACGGACCTTCGGGTGCTCGTCGATACGCTCACGCTCGTGAGCGACGGATTAAGCGTCGGCCTGACGCTGACGCCCGCGACCTACCGCCGGTCCCACCGGCAGGCGATCATCCGCCACCTGCTGCAGCCGTTCCTGCCGGCCGGCTGAGACCACGGCCGCCGGTCATGCACCGGCGCCCGTCGGTAGCGGCTACTTGGGCGGACTCTGCGCCTTCCAGGCCTCGTTGATCACGTAGGCGTGGATCGCGTCCGCGTCCTCGGGTTTCAGGACGTCGTCGAAGCGGCCCATGCCTTTCGGCCGATACGCACCCTCGAGCACGATGGCGTGGAACAGGCCGTGCGTCTCGGGGCTCATGCGCCGAAGGTCGGGCAGGATGCTGCGGCCGAAGACGTGGCAGCGGCTGCAGTAGCGGTTGTAGAGCAGTTCGCCGGCCGCGACCTGTTGCAGGTCGGTGGGCTTGGCCGGCAGGGTCGGCCACGGCGGATCGGTCCGCTCGGGCGGCAGCGGCGGCGCGGGCCCGTCGAGCTTGAGCGCGATGACCCGGCCGTCGTTGCCGTAGCGGTAGGCCGCGGACGCGGGATCGAGCGGCGAGCCGACGATGACGGCACCGCCGCCGTAGCCGGCGATGATCGCCACGTACTGCACGCCGTTGACCTTGTACGTCACGGGCGCTGCCATCATCGACGAGCCGAGGTTGATGGACGCGAGCTTCTTGCCGCTGTCGGCCGCGTAGGCGTTCAGCAGGCCGTTCGCGTCGCCCTGGAACACGACGCCGGAGGCCGTCGCCATGACGCCGCCGTCCCAGCTCGTCGCGGTCGGTGCCTCCCAGACGACCCGGTGCTCCGCGACATTCCAGGCGCGCACGAAGCCCCGCGAGGCCGTGTCGTGGGTCATGCCCTTGGCGAGGACCTTAAGCGGCGGCAGGTCGCCGTAGAGGCTCTTCATTGCCGCGGGGTCGTAGCCTTCCGGCGTGAAGGCGGGGGTCGTGAACTGGCCCTCGACCAGTCCTGCGCGGCGGTGCTCGGCCTCGACGATGACGTTGCCGGACTCGATGACCGGGATGAACGTGAGGCCCCGGCCGGCGTCGTAGGCCATCGGCTGCCAGCTGTGCGCGCCGGACTCGGACGGGAACACCAGCGCCGGGCCGTGATCGTAGTCGGCGCCGGGCGCCGGAATCGGCCGGCCAGTCTTGGGGTCGATGCCCTTGGTCCAGGTAACGACCGCGAAGTTGTGCGCGGAGAGCAGCTCGCCGCTCTGCCGGTCGAGCACGTAGTAGAAGCCGTTCTTGGCCGCCTGCATGACGACCTGGCGGTTCTTGCCGTCGAGCGTCACGTCGGCGAGCACGAGCTTCTGCGTCGAGTCGAAGTCCCAGCGGTCCTGCGGCACGGTCTGGTAGTACCAGGCGAGCGCGCCGCTGTCGGCCTTGATGGCAATAATGGATGCGGCGTAGAGCTCGTCGCCGCCCTTTCGGCCGTTGCCGTGGCTGTTGTAGGGCGCGGCGTTCGAGGTGCCGATGTAGACGAGCTGGAGCGCCGGGTCGTAGGCCATGCCGTCCCAGACGGTGCCGCCCGAGCCGCGGTCCCACGGGTGGGCCGGGTCCCAGGTCTTGATGGCGGCCTCGAGGTGCGGCTGGTCCTGCGGTCCCTCGGCCGGATTGCGCGGTACCGTGAAGAAGCGCCAGCGCTGCGCGCCGGACTTGCGGTCGTAGGCCGTGACGTAGCCGCGCGCACCGGCGAAGTCGCCACCGGCGTTGCCCACGACGATCAGATCGCCGGCGAGCAGCGGCGCACCGGTCAGGGTGTAGGGCTTGCGTGCATCCCGGCCGATCAGCGTATCGACCTTCCACAGCCGCGCGCCGGTGCGCGCATCGAGCGCGTGCAGCCAGCCGTCGATGGCACCGACGTACAGCACCCCGTCGAACGCGACGAGGCCGCGATTGACGGCATCGCAGCAGGCGTAGCGGGCCCACTGCCCGTCCACCTGCGGGTCGTACTTCCACAGTTCCTTGCCGGTCGCGGCGTCGAGCGCGTACACGCGCCCGAAATTGCTGGACGCGTACAGCACGCCGTCGATGACCAGCGGCGTCGCCTCCTGGCCGCGCGAGGTGCCGAGCTTGTAGTCCCAGGCAAAGCCCAGCCGGCCGACGTTGTCCGGGGTGATGTCGGTCAGTGGCGAGAAGTAGGTGCCCGCGGCGTCGCGACCGGTCGTGAACCACTGCTCGGGCTCGGCGCGGGCGAGCCGCTCGCTGTCGACCGCGGCCGCGCGGGCAACCGGCGGTGCCGCGCTCGGTGCCTCGCTCGGTGCCGCAGGCTGGCGCGAACACGCACCGATTCCCGCGACGAGGCTCACGACGAGGGCGATGACGATCGGGCGGCAGTGGGTCGGCATGGCGGGACTCCGGCGGCGGCGGGACACGGGCGGTACCTACGCGGTCGCCCTCGGCCGATGGTAGCCCGCGGGCGACCCTGCCGCACCTTGTCCGCGCTCCGGGGATCGCGTGCGCGGCCCGGGGGCGGCCGGCGAGTCGCGTGGCGACTAGGCCGGAATGGCCTCGAGCAGCAGGTGGCCGCGGAAGCTCACGTCGATCCGGTTGGCCGTCGCGGTCACCGTGCCGAGATCCACGCCGTCGACGTAGTTTCTGAGCCGGTAGCGCGCGGCGCCGAGTCCGCGGATTTCGATCGGGCCGTGCCACTCGGTGGCGTAGAAGGCGTAGTGCAGGCGCCCGTCCTTCTCAATCACGTGCGCCTCGGGCTTGTCGAAGCCGATGTCGTAGAGGCCGCCGAGGTACTGCCCCTTCGGCAGCATCCGTTCGCGGTAGAGCGCGATCCAGTGGCGCCACTTGGCCTCTTTCTCGTCGGTCAGCCGGTAGCCGCCCGGCGGCTGGGGTGCCGAGGGGTGCAGCGTGTCCGCGGGCCAGGTGAACTTCGTCGAGACGACCGCGCCGATGCCTACCGTCGAGGCGAAATCGTCGCCGTGTTCGCTCAGCTCGACGTGATCACCGGCAAAGGTACCGCCCGCGCCCAGCAGCGCTTTCAGCGTCTTGCCCTTGTGCCGCACCTGCCACGACGACTCGGGATCGGACGCCGGCGTCTGGTTCATGGCGACGATGTTGTGGAAATCAAAGGACGTCCCGCACGGGCAGAGCTCGATGACTGCCTCCGGGTTCTTGCGCCGGGCGGCGTCGTACAGCGCGGTCCAGAACGCGCCGAGCTGCTCCATGGACTCTTCCGGCCGCGCGTGGCGATGAGCCGGGTTGTAGCAGGGGGCCACCCCGTTCAGGTGCTGGCCGTCGAGCTTGAGGCCCGCGTAGCCCCACTCGCCGATGATCTTCTCGACCAGGCGCACGTGGTGCTCGACCGTCGGCGCGTAGGCCGGGCACATCGTGAAGGCGTTCCACCAGCTGATGTTCTGCACGGCGCCGTTCTTGTCGAGCAGCAGCATATCGACGTGATCGTGCAGCAGGTCCGTACCGGGCTTGACCGCGAGCGGCGACAGCCACAGCCGCGGCTTCATGCCGGCCGCGGTCACGCGCTTCGCGAAGGCCGCCATGTCGGCCTCGCCCAGCGGGAACTTCTGCCGGTCGATGTGCCAGTCGCCCTCGGCGGTCTGCCAGCCGTCGTCGAGCACGACCCATTCGAGCCCGAGGTCGCGCGCCTTGTCGAGCGTTCCCTCGATCTCGGCCAGCGTGAAGTTGCGCTCGTAACCCCAGGCGCACCAGATCGGGGCGAACGCGGCCTCCGGTGCCGCGGGTGCCGCAAGCCCCTCGTCGGCCATGAGTCGCCGGTAGTTCTCGAGCGTGACGAAATAGTCGCCGCGGTGCGCGTGGATGAAGCAGGTCAGGGACTCCACGGCGTCACCGCTGCCGAGCGTGTGCGGCTTCTCGACATCGACGCCGATGGTGGCGCCGTTGGCCGCGTGACCGATCGGCAGGGCAACGAGCGCCGGGTGCGGCTCGATGTGCCCGACCGCAAGCCCGGCGTCCGGTCGCCAGACGTCAACGACCGGCGTGCCGCCGCCGTAGTCCGACGCGTTCATGCCGAGATGATTGCGCTGCCTGAAGCCCGCCTTGACCGGCTGGACCCAGTCGCGCCGGTCCTCGTGCGAGGCGCCGGAGAAGGACCAGAAGGGCGGCTGCGTGGCCGGTTTCGCCGCGGGCAGGCAGTGCTGCGCGACCGTCCAGCCACCGAGCTTCATGGCAGTGGACGACGCATTGCGAAAACGCGCCTTGACGAGCGCCACGCCCGGGTGCCGCTCGTAGAAGGTGACGATCAGTGTTTTCTCAAGACCATTGGCCGATCGCCCGGTGACGAGGTGACGGGTACCGGGCCCGTGCACGTCATCCACCGGCTCCGTGACGTGCGACTGGAAGGCGAAGTCGGTGATCGGTGCGCCGTCGGCGAGGCGCACGAACTCGCTCGGCTCCATGGCGGTGAGCGCGACCGCCCGGCCGGCGGGCGTCCAGCGAACCTGGGTGTGCAGGCGGTCGTCGACCACGAGGGCGATCCGGGCATCACCGAGCGTGGTCGGCTGGGCGGCGGCCGACGCGACCCCCGCGCGTGCCATGCCGCCCGCGGTGGCCGCCCCTGCGCAGAGGAGTTGCAGAACCCGCCGTCGTGGGATGCGCATCGGTGACTCTCCAGCGAGACCGGGTGACCAGGACTTCCTGGAACGGAGTTTGGGCCAATTCGCCTTGTGCCGCAAACAAAGTCGCGCTAAAACGAAGGCTGTTGCTTTCGTTTAATTGCTGCTTTGCGATGACGCGGCCCTGACCCGGCAACGACTCGCCAGTACCCGCAAATACCCGCCACTACCCGCCACTACCCGCCACTACCCGAAGGGGCGCCATGACTCGCTACGCCGCCGTCCTGATGACCACTCTCCTCGCCCTGCCGGCAACGGGCGCCGTGCGCGCGGCCGAAGCGCCCTACGGGGCGGCGGACTTCGCCCGGGTCGAGAAGTTCGATGCGCACGTGCACGCCAACGCGCCGGATCCGGTGGTATTGCGCCTCGCGCGCCAGGATCGCTTCGAACTGCTGTCGATCAACGTCGACTACCCGGATTTCCCGTCGCTCGAGACGCAGGCGGCCGCGGCCAGGGCCCTGCGCGCGATGGACCCCGGCCGGTTCTTCTACGCCACGACCTTCTCGATGCGCGGCTGGGAGGCCCCGGGCTGGGCCGACGCCGTCACGCAGCAGCTCACCGAGGCCGTCCAGGGCGGGGCGGTCGCGGTCAAGGTCTGGAAGAACGTCGGCATGGTCGAGCGCGACGCGAAGGGTCAGCTGCTGTCGATCGACGATGCGCGGCTCGCGCCCGTGTTCAACCGCATCGACGAACTCGGCGTGCCGCTGATCGCGCACCAGGGCGAGCCGTACAACTGCTGGCTGCCGCTCGACAAAATGACGACCGACAACGACCGGAGTTATTTCAGGGAGCACCCGCAGTACCACATGTACCTGCACCCCGAGCAGCCGTCGCACGAGACGCTGATGGCCGCCCGCGACCGGGTGGTCGCCGCCCATCCCGGCCTTCGGGTCGTCGGTGCGCACCTCGCGAGCCTCGAGTGGGACGTGGACGTGCTGGCCGGCTTTCTCGACCGCTACCCGAGCACGGTCGTCGACATGGCGGCGCGCATGACGCAGCTGCAGTACCAGTCGCTGCGCGATCGCGAGCGCGTCCGCCGGTTCCTCATCCGCTACCAGGACCGGATTCTCTACGGCAGCGACCTCTCGCTTGAGCCCGGGGCAACGGCCGCCGCGGTCACGAAGGAGTGGGAGAGTTTCTGGCGCTCGGACTGGCTGTACCTCGCGACCGGCGACGCGCAGACCGTCGAGGCGCTGCACGCCCGCGTCCCCGGACTTGCGTTGCCGCGCCGCGTGGTGCGAAAGATCTATTACGAGAATGCGCACCGGGTCTTTACCCGGCTCCAAACCACGGGTTGAGGCCGCGCGCCTAGACCAGCGTCAGGTCGAAGTCGAGCTGCTGGCTCGCCTCGAGCAGGTAGTCCGGCGCGTCACGGTCGGTCACGAGGCCGGTGATCTCGTTCAGCCCGATGATGCGGTGCAGGCAGACGCGGCCGAACTTGGAGCTGTCGGTCACGGCGATCACCTCGCGCGCGACCTCGGCCATCTTGCGGTTGAGCATGGCCTCGGCCTCGTGGTGGGTCGTGATGCCCCGCTCCACATCAAAGCCGTCCACGCCGAGAAACAGCTTGTCGACCAGCAGTTCGTTCAGTGCGCTTAAGGTCTGCGCGCCGTAGAACGCGAGGTTCTTGCGCCGCAGTTCACCGCCGATCATCACGATCTTGATCGCACTCTTCTGCATCAGCGCC
>CAITAM010000134.1 GCA_903890265.1 uncultured Pseudomonadota bacterium
CTCGGCGTCGAAGTTCCAACGCCCGCCGACGGGAGCGGCCCCGTCCATCAGGATGCCGGTTCGCCGGCGAAGCTCGCGGTAGTAATACTCGAGCCGCAGTTCGCGCCGTCCCTCGGCCCAGCGACTGAACTCGTTGAGGCCCGCGATAAAATGCCTATCGGGCAGCTCCTCGACACCGACGCCCGCCGTCCGGCACGTCTCGAGCAGTGCCTCCCGCACGCGCCAGTCGCCCGGTCGGACGAAGCGGACGGTGCTGATCTTGAGCCTCGCGATGTCAGCGGCGAGAGCGCCCGCCAGCGTCTCGGTCGTGTCGGCGCCGAGTTCGCGGTACTGCACCCGGAGCTTGCGCGCCGTCAGTTCGTCGCGAAAGTGGCGCATGGCGCTCAGAAACAGCGCGATGCGGACCCGCGACGAGGGAACGTGCGAGCTCTCCTCGGCAACTTCTGCCATCCAGACGAGGTCGCTCTCGCGGTCGATCTCGTCGAAGAGCGCAGAGTCCCGGTCGAGCTGGTCACCGAGCACGACCAGAAGCCGCGCCGCACCGCGGCGCGGCGCGGCAACCCTGCGCGCCGCGCCCCCTGCGACCACGGTCAGCGCGCGTTCTGCAGCGCGGCGATTCGTTCGTCGAGCGGCGGGTGGCTCATCATGAGCTTCTGCAGGCTGACGCCGCGGTCACCACCGGCAATGCCAAACGCGGCCAGCTGGGCGCTCGCCAGCTCGCCCGGGTGGTTGCGCTGCAGGGCACGCAGCGCGTTGATCATCTTCTCGCGCCCGGCGAGGCGCGCACCGCCCGCGTCGGCGCGGAATTCACGCTGACGCGAGAACCACATGACGATGAGCGAGGCGAGGAAGCCGAGCACGACCTGCGCCACCATCACGGCGATGAAGTAGATGCCACCGCGGCGGTCGTCCCGGTCCACGACGGCACCGACCACGCGGGCAATCGCGAACACGAACGCGTTCAGCACGCCCTGCAGCAAGGACAGCGTGACCATGTCCCCGTTCGCGACGTGCGTCAGCTCGTGGCCTATCACGGCCTCGGCCTCGTCGGCCGACATGGCGGCGAGCAGGCCGCTGCTGACCGCGACGAGGGCGTGATTGCGGCTGGCGCCCGTGGCAAAGGCATTGAGCTCGGGCGAGTCAAAGATGCCCACTTCCGGCATGCCGACGCCGGCCTCTGCCGCCTGCCGCCTGACCGTCTCGACGAGCCACGTTTCCTGGCCGGTCGCGGGCTGGGTGATGACGCGCACGCCCATCGCGCGCTTCGCGGTCCACTTGGACATCAGCAGCGATATGAACGAGCTCATGAAGCCGTACACGGCGCCGAGCGCGAGCAGCGCCCCGAAGTGGATGCCCCGCTGCGCAAGAACGGCATCGAGTCCCAGCACGTGGGAAATGATCGAGGCGAGGAACAGCACCGCCATGTTGGTCAGCACGAACAGGATTATGCGTTGCATCGAATCGACCCTCAGAAACCGGCGTTCAAGCGCACCATCCTAACAGTGCAGCGCGTCACCGGCAGTAGATGGGGCCGGCCGCGAAGGTCACAAGATGGCGGGGGCAGGTCCGTGTCTAGGACAGGCTGCGACGAGAAATGCCGTCCGATATTATGTTCCATGGAACCGGGGCGACGCCGGGCCGGGTCCGGCGCGCAGGCGGCGGGGGGCCGCAGCGCGGCCCGGGTGGCGTGCGAGAATACCCCTGGGCGGGACACCCGCCGTCCGAACCCGGCTGGCACCGGTCGGTAGTGCAAAAGGATGACATAACGTGGCTAATGAACTGACGAAGGACCCGGCCGGC
>CAITAM010000135.1 GCA_903890265.1 uncultured Pseudomonadota bacterium
ATCTGGGCTGCTGATGAGCGAGGTCCTGGCCGAAGTGCGGCCGGGCCAGCCGGCCGCGGCCCTCTCGGGCCCGAGCTTCGCCGCCGACGTCGGCCGGGGCCGCATCGGCAAGAAAGTGCACACCCTCGACGATGGTGTCGGCCGCCGCGACGAGCTGCTGGCCCGGCGGTATGTCAAGCACGGCCCCGTCGTCACCCACACCGAGCGCGACGTCGTCGCGCAGGGCCCCGCGCCCGGTGAAATAGCGTTCGATCAGTTCGAACTCACCGGCCAAGTTACGGCGCCCCGTGTTCCGCCTCGCGCAGCACCACCGCCGCCCGGTCGAGGATGGCGTTGACGTACTTGTGACCGTCGGTCGCGCCAAAGCGCTTGGTGAGTTCCACCGCCTCGTTGATCACGACGCGATACGGCACGTCGAGGCACTGACCGAGCTCGTAGAGTCCGAGCCAGAGGATGCCGTGCTCGACCGGATCGAGACGGGCAAGGTCGACGTCCGAGTACGCGCTGATCCGCTCGTCGAGTTCGGCGCCGTGCGCGGCTATGTAGGCGAGTGCCTGCCTGAAGTACTCGCGGTCCGCATCCGCGGATTCCGGGTCGGCGACGAACTGCTGGTGGACGTCCTGCCAGGGCTGACCGCCCACCTGCAGCTGATAGAGCGCCTGGGCCAGGCTCTTGCGTGCGGCGCGGCGCTGGCGCGCGAGGATCCTGACGTCGCTCTCCCGTCCCACTTCAGGCATCCAGCCGCTTGATGACGTTCACGGTCTCGAGCACCGCGAGCGCGGCTTCAGCACCCTTGTTGCCGGCCTTGCCGCCGGCACGGTCCAGTGCCTGCTCCATGGTCGCCGTCGTCAGCACGCCAAAGCCGACCGGCAACCCGTGATCGTGCGCGACCCGGGCAAGGCCCGCCGCGCACTGACCGGCGACGAACTCGAAGTGCGCCGTGTCGCCCTCGATGACGGCGCCAAGCGCGATCACCCCCTGGTAGCGCCCGCTGCGTGCGAGGCGGCTCGCGACGACCGGCATCTCGAACGCGCCAGGTACCCGCACGAGCTCGATATTCTTGTCCGCGGCGCCGTGCCGCACGAGCGCGTCGATCGCGCCTTCGATGAGGCGGTCGACGACCAGCGAATTGAAGCGCGCGGCAAGGATCGCAAAGCGCAGGTCGCGGGCAACCAGGTCGCCTTCGATCACACGTACGGCAGGGCTCATGATTTCACTCCGGTAACTGCGCGCAGCGTCTTGACCGGCGCATCGACGTAGGACGTTACTTCAAGACCGAAGGCGGCGAGGCCGTGCATCTGCTTCGGCGCCGACAGAACCCGCATCCTCGAGATTCCGAGATCGCGCAGGATCTGCGCCCCGATACCGTAGGTGCGCAGCACCGGCCCGCTCGTGCGCCGCGACTTCGGCCGGCCGATGGCCTGGATCGCATCGATGAGGTCGGCCGGCGACTCGTCCCAGCGCAGCAGGATCACGACGCCGTGTTCTTCCGCGGCGATCCGCTCGAGGGCCGAGCGCAGGGTCCACCCGGAGGGCTCGGTCTGCACGCCGAGGGTGTCGCGCATCGTGTCCATGACATGCACGCGCACGAGCGGAGTCACGGATTCGTCGAACTCGCCGCGCACGAGGGCGAGATGCACGGCACGGTGCACGTGATCCTCGTAGGCGCGCAGGCGGAACTGACCGAACTCGGTCGTCACGACACGCTCGTAGATGCACTCGATCGAGCGCTCTTTCTCGAGCCGGTAACGAATCAGGTCGGCGATCGTGCCGATCTTGAGGCCATGCCGATCGGCGAAGGCTTCGAGATCGCCACGCCGCGCCATCGTGCCGTCGTCGTTCAGGATCTCGACAATCACGGCGGCCGGCAGCCGGCCGGCGAGCCGCGCGAGGTCGCAGCCCGCCTCGGTGTGGCCGGCGCGGGTCAGCACGCCGCCGGGCTGGGCCATCAGCGGGAAGATATGCCCGGGCTGGCGCAGGTCCTCGGGACGCGCGTCGGGGTTCACCGCCGCCCGGATCGTCTGCGCCCGGTCGTGCGCCGAAATACCGGTCGTGACACCCTCGGCGGCCTCGATGGACAGCGTGAAATTCGTCCGGTGGTCGGCATCGGTCTCGCTGACCATCAGCGGCAGGCGCAGCTCGCGGCAGCGCTCGCGGGTGAGGGTAAGGCAGATGAGCCCCCGGCCGAACCGGGCCATGAAGTTGACGTCCTCGGCACGAACGGCATCCGCCGCCATGACCAGATCGCCCTCGTTCTCGCGGTCCTCGTCATCCATGATGACGACCATCCGCCCCTGGCGGAGGTCCGCCAGAATGTCCTCAATGCTGCTCAAACCGGCCATGATGCGTGCAAATCCGTCCCGCCGAGACTGGGTCCACAGTGTAACAGGACCGCCATCCGGACGGCCGTGACCGCTGGTGTCCGGGGGGTTCTGGTGCGATCCTCCGGCCTCACGTCTGCCGGCGGGGGGCTCAAGGCATGCCGAAGCGGTCTCAAACGCTCTACCTCTGGGTCGTCGCGGGTCTCGTCGTCGGCGGCGCGCTCGGCGCCCTGTCGCCGGCCGCCGGAGTCGCCGCGAAGCCCGTGGCCGACGCGTTCATCGGCCTCATCCGGATGCTGATCGGACCCATCGTGTACTGCACGGTCGTCGAGGGTATCGGCGGTGCCCGGTCGGCTGAACGGCTGGGCAGGACCGGACTGCGCACGCTCGTCTATTTTGAGCTCGTGAGCACCGTCGCGCTGCTGCTCGGGCTGCTCGTTGGCAACCTCGCCCGGCCTGGAGCCGGCATCCACGCCCGGGTTGACGCGCTCGATCCGTCCGCCGTACAGAACTACGCACACAAGGCAGAAGACTTAAGCGTGGTCGGCTACCTCGGTCATCTCGTGCCGACCACGGCGCTTGATGCCTTCACGGCGCAGGGCGACCTGCTGCAGGTGCTCGTCATCGGCGTGCTGACCGGAATGGGCTGCGCACGGGCGGGCACGGCCGCGGAACCGTTCATGCGCTTCGTCCATTCCGCCGGCCGCGTGCTGTTTGCCACCATCGGACTCATCATGCTGGCCGCACCACTGGGCGCCGGTGCGGCGATGGCTTACACCATCGGCAAGTTCGGCGTCGCCTCGCTCAGCAACCTCGCCGGCTTTGTCGCTCTCTTCTATGCCACGTGCGCCGTGTTCGTCCTCGCCGTGCTCGGGCCCATCGCCTACCTTGCCGGCTTTTCCATCCTCCGCTACCTCCACTACGTCAGGGCCGAGCTTCTGACCGTGCTCGGCACCTCGTCGTCGGAGGCCGTGCTGGCGCCGCTGATGGACAAGCTCGAGCGCCTGGGCTGCCCCCGTCCGACCGTCGCCCTGGTCGTCCCGGCGGGCTACTCGTTCAACCTCGACGGCACCAACATCTACATGACGCTCGCCACCCTGTTCGTGGCCCAGGCCCTGGGCGTCGAGCTGTCGCTCGTGCAGCAGCTCACCATTCTCGCCGTGGCCATGCTGACCTCGAAGGGCGCGGCCGGGGTCACGGGCAGCGGCTTTGTCACGCTGGCCGCGACCCTCGCTGCCGTACCGAGCGTGCCCGTGGCGGGACTCGCGCTGATCTTTGGCATCGACCGCTTCATGTCGGAAGCCCGTGCCATGACGAACTTCATCGGCAACGGGGTCGCGACGCTCGCAATCGCGGCGCTCGAGGGCAATCTCGATCGTGCGCTGCTCGCCCGCGAGCTCGACCCGGGTCAGGACCGCTAGGTCGGCGCGACGGTCACCAGAGGTGCACGCGCCGCTCGGGCGCGATGTACATCCGATCGGACGGTTTGACAGCAAACGCCGCGACGAAGCCGTCCTGATTGACGAGCGCGCCGTTGACACGAAATTCGTTCGGCGCGTGCGGATCGATCTTGATCAGGCGAATGGCCTCGCCGTCGCGGACTTTGCGCCGCCAGGCCTGCGCGTAGCCGATGTAGACCCGCTGCTCGCCGCTGAAGCCAAGGATCTCCGGCGCCGGATTGCCGGCCAGCGATCGCCGGTAGGCTTTGGCCGCGATCTCAAGACCCAAGGTGTCCGCAATGTTCTCGCCCACGGTCTGCGCACCGTTGACGAAATACCCCGGGATCACCTCGTACCTCGAGTACTGGTCGGTGAGCGCCGCGGCCCTCTGGCGGAACTCGGCGAGATCGGCCTCGGTCCACCAGTTACGGAGATTCCCGGCGCCATCGAACTGCGCGCCCCGGTCGTCGAACGCGTGACTGATCTCGTGGCCGATGATCGCGCCGATGGCGCCGTAATTGACCGCGTCGTCGGCGGCCGGCTGGAAGAACGGCGGCTGCAGGTAGGCGGCCGGCATGATCAGCTCGTTGCGCTCGAAATCGTAGAAGGCATTCACGGTCTGCGGCAGCGTCGACCATTCCTCGCGGTCGACCTCCCGGCCGAGCCTGGCTATCCCCTGGTCGGTGGCGAATTCGTGTGCGCGGACAATATTCCCGTACAGGTCACCGCGTTCGATCCGCAGCGCCGAGTAATCACGCCAGCGCGACGGCGCACCGACTTTGACCCGAAGCGCCGCCAGTTTCGCCAGCGCTTCGGCTTTGGTATCGGGACCAAGCCACGTCACGCTCTCGAGGCTCCGCCGGTACTCGGCGAGGAGATTGTCGATGATCGCCTCGGCACGCGCCCTCGCCTCTGCCTGGAACGTGCGCTCGGCGTAGCGACGCCCGATGGCCTCGCCCAGCGCCGCCTCGGTCGCCTGCGAGGCCCGGCGCCAGCGGGGCTCGTTGGCCGGCACGTCACGCAGCGTCGTGCCGTAAAAGCCGAATTGTGCGTTGACGAAGTCCCGCGACAGGTACGGGGCGGCGTTATTCAGAACCCGCCATTTGCAGTAGAGGCGCCACGTTCCGACCGGTACCGAGTGCGTTAGGTCGCCGAGCGCGCGGACATAGCTCGGCTCGCTGACCGTCAGGCTCGTGACCCGGCCGGCAACGCCAGCGGCCTTGAGGAAGGCAACCCAGTCGAAGCGACTGCCGTCCCCCGCCAGGGTCGCGACCGGCCTCTTGTTGTAGGTCTTGACCGGGTCCCGGTCCTCGACCGCCGGCCACTGGGCAGACGCCAGCGTGGTCTCGAGGTCCACGACCGCATCGGCGGCCGCGTCGGGACGGTCAACACCGGCCCGTCGCAGGAGGTCCGCCGCGTAGGCCCGGTAGGCGGTGCGAACCGCGACGAGGCGCTCCTCGTGGCCGAGGTAATAGTCGCGATCCGGCAACCCGAGACCCGACTGGAAGGTGTCGAAAATGTAGTGCGCCGAGTCCCGGTTATCCGGGTGCACCGCAAACTCCAGCGGCGACGAGACACCCGCGCGGTCGAGGCGCGCGAATTCCGCGGCGACGTCGGCGGCGGTACGCAGCCGGTCGATGCGCCGGAACGCCGCGGCAACGGGCGTGGCGCGAAGCGCCTCGACACGGGCCTCGTCCATGAATGCCGAGTAGAACGTCCGCAATTTGACCGCATCGGGCGTCGCCGCGCCGGGTGCCGTCGCCGGCTCCTCGAGAATGGCCCGCACTTCCTCCCGCGCCCGCTCACCGAGTGCGAGGTGATTGCTCCAGCGGGCGAGATCCTCGGGGATCGCCGTTCGTGCGAGCCAGCCGCCGTTGACGTAGCGGTAGAAGTCGTCCTGCGGCCGGACCGTGGGATCAAAATCCGCCAGGTCGAAGCCGGCGTTACCTGCTAACGCGGCGCCGGATCCGGCCCAGAGCGTCACCAGCCAGCTGGCGAGGACAATCGCGCGTCGACTCATACTCACGATTCTTTGCGGGCCACGGCCCAGACGGTCTCACGAGCTTACAGTCTAGCGGCGGGTGCTCGGCAGCGACGAGACGGAGCGCATGCTCACGTGCCGATCAGGACGCGGGCGAGCCCGGTCACCCCGGGGGGTCGGCCCGGATCCAGTGTCCGCTACGGGATCGCGGCCCATTCACGGTAGACAGGCCGCCCTCTTGTCGCGCCGCACCATTCCTCGGCCGGGTTCGCTCGCGGAAACGACCGGCCCACCGGGTCCTGCAGCGAGCCGCGACGTCCGGCCGGGCGTCCCGTGCGCGCACCGCCAGCCGGCGGCCGATGCGCCGCACGATAGGGCAGTCACGGACGCCGCGCAATACGGTTGTGTGACGCACGTAGTACGTTCAAGGCGTACATGAAACGGTTACCCGTTGGTCATAATCAAGAACCAGACTCAGGCCCAATCATTGTTGTTCGGTTTCGCGCCCGTCACACACCGGGATCGTGGAGCCCGGGCGAGTGACGGCTGCGCGACTCGATGCGTCGAAGTGGCGTGGCAACGACACTGATCAGACAAGAACGGTCACACAAAGTCATAGGCTAGGGGAACACACACATGCGCACGCTAATTTTGGCGGTTGCCGCCGTCGCCGCAACGAGCACGCCAGTGCTCGCGCAGGCGTCGACGTATATCAACGGCAGCTTTAACCTCGTGGATTTCGGCGGCGCCGGCACGTTCAACACGGTGACGGATACGCTTTCTGCCAATAACGTTGTTGGCGCGCATACGGGAGACTTTGCGGGAACGCTCTCGACGCTGGCACCTATCACCATCAACGGCAATTACATTGCGGTTGCCGGCGCGTCGACGACGTCGACGCCGAGTGCATACCTTGGCGGTAACGGCACCGACTTCCTCGCCGTCGGGAACTACCAGTTTGACCTGACCACTATTTCGGTCGGTGATGCCGGCAGTGGACTGTACTCCCTGGTCAAAGGGTACGGCACGCTTCGCGACACGAACGCGGCGGACGGTGTGTCGCCGACGGCGGCTTGGTTTACCCTGAGCTACGCGGGTTTATCGCCGGCGACTTACAGCGCGTCCTTCTTTGCCACTGGCGTCGCACCGGTTCCGCTTCCGGCTTCCACGTGGCTGCTCGGGTCAGGCCTGCTCGCCCTCGTCGGCGTAAGCCGTCGTCGCAAGGCCGCCTGATACCTCAATCCCCCTGTAGCAGCAGAACGCCGCCCACAAGGGCGGCGTTTTTTTGGTGCGTGTGGAGTCAAAGCATGCCGTCCGTGATTCCATGCGCGGGCGGTCTTACCTCAGACTTCAGGACGGCTCCGAAAGCGACGACCGCTATTGACCCAGGCTGTGTAAAAACGCCCGCTGCACTCGTCATCGGCGGCACGCTACGGATGTCGGGTGAAAAAGGCGAGAACGTTCTCACGCCCTGATGGCCTCCATCAGCGGC
>CAITAM010000136.1 GCA_903890265.1 uncultured Pseudomonadota bacterium
ATCATCGGCGTCGGCTTTCTGCTGGTCAGTCGCGTTCTTGAAAACAGCGGTGAGGTCTACAGTCTCGACCCCCGTCTCGTCGCCTTCGGGCCAACCGCGGCACTGGCGGTGATCGCGCTGATCGGCATCGTTCGCACCCGCTAGCGGCCTAGGTCTTGTCGCCGGGATCGAGCGGCGTGACGCGGGTTCGGCTCGCGCGATCGTGCAGCGTGATGCCACTCGCCCAGCCCGACAGCAGGCTGATGGCGAGCGGCAGGGCCGCGAGGGACGCCCATTGCGCGCTGACCGCGTGGCGCATGTAGAGAAAGAGACCGGCCACGGGCGCAAGCCACAGCGGCAGGGCAAACAGCAGCCGCAGCAGGGCATGACGCCAGTCCGGGATGGCCCCGTCCGCCGCCAGCAGCCGCAGCCGCCATGCCTTCATGCCCAGGGTCTGACCCTTGGTCGTCCAGGAGATACCGAAGTAGAGGACGATCACGGCCAGCGCCACGAGCTGGTAGAGCAGCCGGTGCGGATAGGCCTGCAGCGCCGTCGCCCCGTCGGCCGGTCGGGTGAAGTAGGTCGCAAGGCCGGTCGCCACCATCAAAAGACCACCGACCAGCAGGCCGTCATAGCAGCCGGCGCCGAGGCGTTTCAGTACGCCGGTGAGGCCGCGGGCCGGGGAGGGTATCGGCGTTACCGCGCTCATCGGCCGTCTCCGAGTGCCGGGAAAAGTCGGTCGAAGCGCTCGCTCCGGATGGCCATCTCGTACTCGCTGCCGATCGTATTGAGTTTTTCGGCGAGGCGACGCGCGTGCTCGGCGTCGTCGTCGGCTCCCGCCGGCACGGCGCTCGCCCGCAGCGAGAGCCAGCACGTGCCGTCGGCGTCGCGATGGCCAGCAAGTTCCAGCCTAAGGCCCTGAAAGGTCTCGACAACGGTTTCGGCCACGAAGCGTCGATTCGTCCCTAGCGGGCGTGCCCCGAGGATGTCCAGCTGCTCGAACTGGGAGGGTGGCGATGTCGCAAGCGCCGCCGGCGTCGGCTGGCCGGCCCTGGCGCCGGTCCACGACAACGGGGCACCGACGGCCGGGCGCGCGAGCTCGAGCGATGCGCCGTTGACGAGGTAGCTCAGGCGCGCGACCTCGTCCGGTTGCACATCAAAGAGTGGCGAAATAAGCCAGCGTACGCTGTCGGTCTCGATCGTGGCGATGTGGCCTGCGATCCCCGAGGTCTCGCCCGGCAGTACCTGCACGGCCGCGGTATCGGCACCCGCCGGCGCGCCCACGAGGAGGGAGCGCGGTGTCAGTCGACCGCTGAGGTCGATGCGGATCCCCTGCTCGGCTGCGATGGGCGGTCCCGTCGCCCGACCGGCGAAGTGCAGATCGGCGAGCGCGGTCAACAGCTCGTGCACGCGCCGCCGGTCAGCCGGGAACCCGCCGAACTCCGCCACGCCAAAGGCGCTGCCCCGGCGCACCAGCGTTACGCGCGGTTCGCCGCGAGCGGAGAGCGTGATGCGATCGACGAGCGGCAGCTCGCCGGCAAGGCCGGGCAGTACCGGCGGCCCGAAGTCGGTGTCACGTGGCAAGGTGCGCTGCATCGAGAGCCAGAACGCTCCCGTGGCCCCGGCGAGGGCGAGGACCAGAAACAGCGCGAAACGCGTTGCGCTCATGTCGCCCGGCTCACGGCGCGGGGACGCGGCAGCCGGGGCGTGGGGTCTTCACGCCGGCCTATTCTTCCTGCCGGTATTTGTCATGGCAGCCTTTGCACTGGCCGGTCAGGTCCTTGAACGCGGGGCCGAGCTGCGTCTGGCTGCCGCTGGCGGCGAGCTGGGCAAGCGACTGCGCACTGGACGCAAAGGTCTGCAGGCGCTGGGTGAAGTCCGCGCTGTCGGACCAGACGGCGGGCTTGGCCGCCGTCTTACCCGGCAGGTTGCTGTCCGCGGGAAAAGCCTCGGGCAGCAGCGGCGCCAGCGCTGCCACGTGCTCGGCATGCCGCCTGAATCGGGCACGGTCGAAATCCGTTTCCTTGGCGTCGAGCAACCCACGCATCTGGCCGATGTTCCAGCCGATGGCGGTGTACAGGGCATGGCGGTACCGAACCGCGAGTTCGCCCGGTGTCTTTGCGTCGCCGCCGTGCGCCCAAAGGGCCGTGCCGATCAGGCCGGCGCCGAGCGCGAGGAGAATCGTCAGAACGCGGGTGGCGAGCGTAGGCGCGGAAGTCGTCTGCATCGAAGCCGGTGTCCTCGGGGAAGGGGTGACCACGTCAGCCGCGCAAGGGTAGATGAGGGGTCGGCGATTGAAAAGCCCGGTACGGATCAACGGTCGGGCTGACGGCGCGGTCGGGCGATGCCCGCTTCGATATCCGCTTTGTGCGTGCGAAGAATGCGCCGCACTTCCTCGAGAGCCGGGCGACCCGCCATGCGCGATATCGTGCTGGCAAGTTCATGCCATTCGCGACCCCATTTGCGCAGCCGGATCGCATCGGCAATCACGACGTGCAGCGTGTCATCGGCGAGCGGCGAAAGGGGTGCGGGTGTCACCGCCGTTGCCGGTGCGGCCGGCCGGGCCGGTGCGGTGGGAGCGGGCGGTGGGTCGCGGCGACTGGCGGACCGCGGCAGATCCGCAGCCAAGGCCTTCTCCGTGCGCGCAGTGACCCGGGGCGTGCCGGTCGCTGATACGCCCGGTGACAGCACCGGCATTTCGCGCGTGTCGGTGACCGCGGCGGCGGCCGGGCGGGGCATCTGGCGGGTGCTCTCCAGCTCCGGCGCACGGGGCGGGTCCGGGGACTGTCCTGCACTGCGCTCATTCGCCGGATCGGCCAGCGGGATGTAGCGGGCGATGTGCTCGATGCCGGCGAGGTTCGCGACGAACGCCATGGCCTCCAGTGCCTCGGCAAACCCGGTGTCCCCGGCACGGTGCCGACGCTCGATCTCGGCGCTGAGCGCCCGGGTGCGGTTGAGCGCGAGTTCCACGATCCAGCGGTTCGGGCGCTCGTGCGGCGCCCACGGCTGAACCTGCCAGTACGCCTCGTCCGTCAGCTCCGCGTAGCGCGCGTGCGCGGCGAGGCTGGCGAGCCATTTCTCGACCAGAGCCCGGATTCGTTCATCGGCGTCAGCCATGACACAAGACCCTAGCGGAAGCCCGCCACCACCGCCAGTCACTGTCTCAGTTCGGCGACAGGCAGCCCGCCAGCAAGAGCCCCACGGCGGTGGCGGCGGCGAGTGACCACAGCACCGAACGCGACGTAGGGCGGTTACTGAGGTACGCCGCGGCGTAGCCAAGCCGCAGTAGAACAAACAGGACAGCGAGGCCGTTGGTGACCGCCTGCGACAAGTGATGGAACTCCGCGAGGAGCACTGCCGCGACGAACAGCGGCAGTGCCTCGAAGCAGTTGGCTTGCAGTGCGACGGCGCGTGCCCGCCAGCCGCTGCGCGTGGCGAGCCAGGCGCGCGGTTGTGCGTTGTCGTACTGCGGGTCCGCCTTCGCGAGGCCAACCGCGACGTAGGGCATCACCAGCGCGACAAGGAGGCAGGTTTCGGCGACGGTCATGGTGATCTCCGGCAATTACCGATCAGGATCCGGCACTGTGTGCGTCGACCAAGGCGTGGACCCGGGCCATGGGCTCACGCACCCACTGCCCGATCATTTCGCGCAGCGCAATCGTGGACCAGACAAGGCCCTCACTCGACGGCAACAGGCCCGCGGGCATGTCAATCAGGCCGTCGTCCCTGGTACGAAAGCCGGTGGGGGCACCGACCGCGGTGAGGCCCGTCGCGCGAAACTCCGCCAGCGCGCGCGGCGTGTGCGCGGCATCGGTCACCACGAGCACACGCTGCACGCCATCACGGCGGAGCAGCACCGCCGCATGCTGCGCGTTGGTGTAGGTATCGGAGGCCGAATCATCCACCCACCGTGCATCGAGCGAGAAGTCGCGAGTGAGAACCTGCGCCATGCCGTGTGCCTCGGCCGGCGAACCGCTTAGCAGCAGCGGCAGGTGCCACTGGCGGCTGAGGAAGACGCCGTAGCTCAGCCGCGCGAGCGTGTCCGCGGTGGGGGCCTCGACGCCTCCGTATTCGGGCGCGGCGCGCACCGCGCCGCCACCCAGCACGACGATGGCCTGCGCGGCCGGTGGCGCGTGCACGTCGAGCGCCGGCACGGTCTCGACCCGTCGCAGCAGCCGGCTGCTGACCACCGGCATCGACAGCACGCCGAGCGCCAGCACCGCGACGAAGGCGAGCGACTGGCCAAGCCGCGGCCGCCGGCGGCTGAGGTAGAATCCGAGCAGTGCAACGAGCAGCAGGTTGCACGGCGGCAGTACCAGGATGTGCAGGAAGAGTTTGACGTGATAGAGCATGGCCCGAATCCCGCGGCAGTGGCGCCGACCGGCGCATTGTCGTCGATCAGGGCGCGGTGCGCGCGCTGATGGCCAAGCTCGACACCGTCCTGCGTCCGGCGCGACGCGAAGACGCCGCGGCGCTCGCGGACCTTGCCGCGCGTTCGTTCGCGGCGACCTTCGCCGCGATGACGCCGCGCGCGGACCTCGAGGAGTTCCTCAGAACCACCTATGGCGAGGCTCAGCAGGCGGCCGAGATTGCCGATCCCGAGGTCCGGACGGTGCTCGCCTGGCAGGGCGATACGCTGGTCGGCTTCCTGCAGGTCCGCCCCGGCGATCCCCCGCCGTGTGTTGCGGCAACCGGCGCGCTGGAGCTCGGCCGAATCTACGTGGACGGTCCTGCGCACGGTGCCGGCGTCGGTAATTTGCTGATGCGCGAGGCGCTCGACATCGCGTCCGACCAGGGTGCGCGCGTGCTCTGGCTCGGCGTGTTCCAGTTTAACGAGCGGGCGATCCGCTTTTACCGGCGCTGGGGGTTCGTGCCCGTCGGCGAGCACGTCTTTCACGTCGGCAATGACGCCCAGCGTGATCTCATTCTGCTGCGGGTCATGGACACGGACGCGGCGGACACAAGCCCGGCGCGCTGAAGGCGCGTCGCCAGGGCGGCCGGTCGGCCTGTCAGGTTGGGCCTTTCAGGGTCGGCCTTTCAGGGTCGGCCTTTCAGGGTCGGGCAGGGCGCAGTCGGGTGCCGAGCCGCACCGACAGGTCGATCTCGGCGGCCGAGAACTCGGCCGGGAAATACACACCCGACACGTGCGCCGCATGCAGGCTTGCGCCGGCAAGCGACGAGGTCCTGAGGTCGAGGCCCCGCAGGTCCGCCTGGCGCAAGTAGCAATCGCTGAGGTCAAGCTGGTGCGCGTCGAGCTCGCGCAGGTCAAGGCCACGCAGGTTGCAACCGCGCAGGTCGACCGTCTCGCCCGCCTCGCGCCGCCGGTTGAAGTCGGCAACCCGACCCTCGCGCAGCAGCAGGTACAACGGATCCGTGGTGACCCGCGGCTTGCCCGCTGGGCCCGTGTCGAGGGGTTGTTTTACGGTCGCCATGCTCGCCCGCCTTTGGTCTTGACCTGCCCGCGGCAGCGCCTCTCAGGCCCTATGATACTGTGCCGGACCGGGCTGCGCGGATAGTGACATTCCGCAGGCTGCCCGCGCTCACGGGCCAGCGTTCAGGAGAGGCAGCCATGCGGGATAACGATCAGCGCCCGACCCAGCACACCGGTGGTTGTCTCTGTGGCGGGGTGCGCTACCAGGTGCGTGGACCGCTGCGTGACGTGATCGCCTGCCATTGCTCGCAGTGCCGCCGCACGAGCGGACACTACGTGGCCGCCGCCTCGGCGGCGACCGAGGACCTGACCTTCGACAGCGACGCGACGCTCGCCTGGTACGTGTCGTCCTCGGCCGCTGAGCGCGGCTTCTGCAACTTTTGTGGCTCCAACCTTTTCTGGCGGCCGACCTCTCCCGAGGCGCACACGACCAGCATCATGGCGGGCACGCTCGACCTGCCGACCGGGCTGCGGACGATCGGGCACATCTTTGTCGCGGACAAAGGCGACTACTACGACATCACCGACGGCGTGCCGCAGAGCGCGGCGTGGTAGCGGCCGTCGTCGGGGCACTGTCGCCGGATTTTACAAACGCCGCCGCAAGCGGCTGACCGACGCCCTCGCCAGATTCGTAAAACGCTGATTGATAACGTCCTTGTCCGGGCGGCACGGCCTTTGCATATTGCATTGCAGCAAGTAAATGCACGCATCCGCTGCAAGGGAGTTGCTGCCGATGTCCCGCTATCCTGCCCTGATCCTGTCCGCCCTCGTGCTCTGCGGCGCCGCCCAGATCACGGGCACCGAGGCCGCGACACCGCCCGCTGCCCAGGCCGCGCTCGGCGCGACCCCGTACGCCTCGGTCCTCGCCACGGCGAAGCCCACGCTGCAGTCCTTCGGCCGGGTACCCCTCACGACCGCGCAATGGCTCGCCGGGACGCTTTGCGTCGCGGTGCTGGGGGCGTCGCGCCGCCGACTCCCTCGCTGACCGGAGCGATTGCTGCAACGACCGTGGCGCGCTGTGCCATGAAAGTTTGTTGACAGACAGATTGCATTTTGGCGCCCGCTTATCGACACTCGTGCCGCGCGGCAGTGACGGTCGTTGACGACGGTCCCTGCATCAACAACAACAAACCGGCGGGGGCGCTATGGTGGGCAGCAAACAGGGCGAGTCGGGCTTTCTGTCCCGTGAACGGTCGATCGCAGGGCCCGGTTTCAACCGCTGGCTCGTGCCGCCGGCAGCCCTCGCGATTCATCTCTGCATCGGCATGGCCTACGGCTTCAGCGTGTTCTGGCTGCCGCTCTCCAAGGCGATCGGCATCAGCGAGGCGCGCGTCTGCGGCCCCGAGCTCGGTCTGCTCGGCGAAATACTGGCCAGTGACTGTGACTGGAAGATCAGTCTGCTGGGCTGGACGTTCACGTTGTTCTTTGTCTTCCTGGGCTCCGCTGCGGCGCTCTTTGGCGGCTGGCTGGAAACGGCCGGTCCACGCAAGGCCGGCGTGGTCTCGGCGCTCTGCTGGTGCGGCGGGCTGTTGCTGTCCGCGCTCGGCGTCTACCTGCACCAGCTCCTCCTGATCTGGTTCGGCGCCGGCGTCATCGGCGGCATCGGGCTCGGCCTCGGCTACATCTCACCCGTCTCGACGCTGATCAAGTGGTTTCCGGACCGTCGGGGTCTCGCGACGGGCCTCGCGATCATGGGATTTGGCGGCGGCGCCATGATCGGCGCGCCGCTGGCCGACCGTCTGATGACCCACTTCGCGACCAGCCAGTCGGTCGGTGTCTGGCAAACCTTCGTCGTGCTGGCCCTCGGCTACTTCGTCTTCATGATGGCGGGCGCGCTCGGCTACCGCGTGCCGGCGACTGGCTGGGCACCGGCGGGCTTCGTGCCGCCACCGCCGTCGGCCAACGCCATGGTCACGTCGCGGCATGTGCACGTGGACGTGGCCTGGAAAACGCCGCAGTTCTGGCTGCTGTGGAGCGTGCTGTGCCTGAACGTCTCGGCAGGCATTGGCGTGCTCGCGATGGCCTCGCCGATGCTGCAGGAGATCTTCGGCGGGCGGATGCTGGGCCTTGATCTCGGCTTCGACGCGCTTAACGCCCTGCAGAAGAAGCAGCTCGCGGCGATCGCGGCCGGGTTCACCGGCCTGCTCAGTCTGTGCAACATCGGCGGGCGGATTTTCTGGGCATCAGGCTCCGACTGGCTGGGTCGCAAGCTGACCTACGCGATTTTCTTCGTCCTTGGCCTCGTGCTCTACGCACTCATCCCGGGTGCTGCCCACGCGGGTAACAAGCTGCTGTTCGTCTTCTCCTTCGGCATCATCCTCTCGATGTACGGCGGTGGTTTCGCGACGATCCCGGCGTACCTCGCCGACATCTTCGGCACCGAGATGGTCGGCGCCATTCACGGCCGCCTGCTGACCGCGTGGTCGACCGCCGGCGTGCTGGGCCCCGTGCTCGTCAATTACCTGCGCGAATACCAGATCAGCCACGGGGTACCGAAGGCCGAGGCCTACGATCGCACGATGTACGTCCTGGCAGCGCTGCTGCTGCTGGGTTTCTTCTGCAACCTGCTGGTCCGTCCGGTGGACCCGCGCTACCAGATGAGCGACGAGGAGGTTGCGGCCCTGCGACGCGCCAAGGGCGGCGCCGGGCAGGTCGGCGCGGCTGCGCCCTCGCAGGCAGCGAGCGGCGCGTCGTTTGTCGTCGTGGCGCTCGCCTGGCTTGGCGTTGGGTTGCCGCTCGCCTGGGGCATCAGCGTCACGCTCGGCAAGGCGGCGGCGTTCTTTCGCTGAGCGGCGATCGCGAGCCCGGCGGCGGCGCGAGTGGCCAACACCGGGACAGTGCGGACGGGCGCTAACCGCCCGTCCGCACCGTATGCGCTCAGTGCAGCAGGTCGGCCGGGACGTTGCCGCCGTTCGCCGCGAGCTTCTGCAGAACCGTGCTGTGCAGCCACATGTTCATCTGCGCCGAGTCGGCCATCTTGTCGGCCGGGCAGCCGAGTTCGGTCGCGAGTTCCTTGCGTGCGGTCAGGCTGCTGTCGAGACCGAGGAGCTTCATGAGGTCGACGATCGAGGTCCGCCAGTTGAGCTTCTCGGCGCTCTTGGCTGCCAGCGCCTCGAGCTGACCGACGACGTCCACCACGCTGATCGCGGCCGGTGCCGCGGGTGCCGCGACCGGTGCTGCCGCGGGCGCGGCGGCCGGTTCAGCGGCTGCGGCTGCCGGGGCGGCGGCCGGTGCCGCGTCGTGACTGCCAAATCCAAGCTTCGAGAGAATGCTGCCAAAGATGCTCATCGGGTAACTCCTGCATACGACGGTGTGGCGCGACGTTGCGCCAGCGCACCGCGTTTATAGCAAGAACGGCCGACAACGACCGTGAACATTCGGTGGCGGCGCCCGTCACGCATCACGGGCGGGCCGCCTGGATCCGGTCGAAGTCCTGCTGCAGCGTCGCCGCCGTCAGCTTGCCGGTCAGTACGGCAGCGAGGCTGCCGCGGGGATCGACGACGAAGATCGCGCCGGTGTGATCGACCGCGTAATTGCCGGCCTGTTCCCGGTGCACGATGACCGCGGTGTCGAGCGAGCGCGCAAACGCGTCGATGGTCGCCGGGTCGTCGGCGGTGAGCCCGACGAAGTCGGGACTGAACTGACGGACGAAGGCCTTGACCTCGGTGGGGGAATCCCGCGCCGGGTCCGCCGATACGAACACCACCCTCGGGCCGCTCCTGCCCCGGCCGGCTTCGCGTCGCTCGAATCCGGCGAGCGTGGCGAGCGTTGCCGGGCAGAGGCTGCTGCAGTGGGTGTAGCCAAAGAACAGCAGGGACCAGCGACCGGTAAGCTGGGTGCGGGTAAAGGGGTGACCGCCGTCGTCGATCAGCCTGAATGGCGGCACGGCCGGGCGGGGCGCGAGCCAGTCACCGCTCTTCAGGGACACCGTGGCCGGCGCGGCGCCGGCGGCGGCCGTCGCCACGACGAGACCGACGACCGAGAGCGCCTTAAGAAAGTCTGCGCGCGCGCTCACAGCCGGGCTCCGTCACGGCGACCGGGCGGCAGCCGGTCGACGACCCGGGTCATCGCCCGCGAACGGTCCGCGCCGTCCGGTCCCGTGCGGTCCGTCAGCCGCGCGTAGCGCCGGGTGCAGGCCAGTGCTTTCGCGAGAGCCATCTTGACCTGACTGACCGTGCCGCTGTAGCAGTTCAGCGACGACTGCTTGCCGGTCACGTTGACGGGCAGCACGTAGTGGTAGATGCCGCTCGGGAACTCAGGCGTCGGACTGGTGATGCCGTTGCAGCTGTCTAGCGTGGACACGTCGATCACGTTGCCGCTGATATCGCGACCGCCGTAGATCGGAAAGCCGTCAAGCGCGATGCCGATCAGGTGTGACGGACCGTCCGCGAGATCGACGGTCGCCGTGAGGCAGGTCGGAACGCCATGGTAGTGCCAGTCGTAGCCGGCACTGAGCGGCGTCGGGTGCGAGTTGCACTTGTCGATGAACGACGCCGTGAACTTCGCTCCGCTGCTGTCGGTGAACGTGTAGGAGACGTTGTCGGAGAGGGCCGGTGTCTGCGCGCCGCCACCTTCGTAGGGGTTGAACAGCGCCTCGCCCGTGAGCATGTAGCCGATCACGCCCATGTTGGTGCTGGTGGTCGAGGTGGCTTTCTGCGGGCAGATGTTGATCGTGGCGGTCGAGCCGTTGATCGACGAGGCGGTGTAGGGCACGACCGACATCGCCATGCCGCTGACCGGCGTCGTGGCCACCTGGGTCGGGTACTCGGTGGTGACGGGCGCGAGATAATAGGCCGCGTGATACGCGGGTACGCCGGTCGTTGCGATGGTCATCGAGCAGTCGCCGCTGTAGCTCACCGAGGCAGCCGCTTCCCAGCTGAGTCTCTTGTAGACCGCGGGATAGGCGCTGGCCGTCGTCGCGGCCGCCGGCGTGACGGCGACGGTGGCCGACGAAGGGCCCGTCCCGGCCGAGTTCGTGGCCGTCACGCTGCAGCTGTACGCCGTGCCGTTCGTCAGGGATGTCACGGTCACCGGACTGCCGGAGCCGGTAGCGCTCTTCGTCGAACCACCGCCGGTGCAGCTGGCCGTGTAGGCCGTGATGGTGGCGCCGCCGTTCGATGCCGGCGCGCTGAACGCGATCGCGGCCGATCCGTCGCCGGCGGTCGCCGTGCCGATGGTGGGTGCACCGGGCACCGTTACGGTGCCGGACGCCAGCGAGGTTGTCGTGCTGCCGCCGCCGCAGGCGGCGAGCAAGGCGAGGCTGGCGACGGCGCCGAGGCCCGCGGCATCGCGTGTCAATCGGCACGCGCGGGACGACGGGATCGCTCGATCCGAAAAAAGGAACGGAAATCGGCGTGGGTGCGACATGGCAGGCTCCGTGCGGGTCGGTGGTTCCGGGCCGAACGGGAGTGCCAGAGGCCTTCCGATTCAGCATGGGACTACTGTGGCGACGGATTGTGGGTCAATGATGGAGGGCGACCGTGGCTGGAGCGTTGCGTGCGACACGGCGCTAGAATCTGAAGCGCATGCCGGGCGCGTCTTGGGTCACCGGCGGCGGCGCTGATCGCCGCGTTTCCGTCGCGATGACGGGAGCGGTCAGCTTGGCTGCGACCCGGGTCGCGCTCGCAGGCCGGCGCGCTTGGGCAGCTGCCGCACGCGGGCCGACGTTGCGGGTTCACGGCCGGTCGGGCCCTTCTGCCGACGGAGAAACAGACGTGGCCGAACGCGGTTTTCCGACGTATGCCCTCCTTCTGATGGGCGTCGCGATCGCCTACCTGCTCGGTACGATCGTGAGAAATGCCGTCACGCGGGCAGTGATCCTGCGTGACGAATCCGGGGATGCGATTCGGCTGACGCCCGAGGTGGCGCCGCTCCGCTATTGGCTGCATATCGTCAAGAAGGCGATCGTCGCGATCTTCCTGACCGGGATCTGCGTACTGATTCTCTTGTACGGGCCGCACCCGCAGCGCATTCCCTGACGGAGCGGGTCGTGCCTCAGGCGTCGTCGGCGAGTTTGGGCAGGGCCGAGAGATCGACGTGATAGGTCGTCATGTCGCCGGGTCGCACGTACACGGTGAACGTTTTCGTCGTGAGGAACTTCTCGGGGTTGTACCAGAGGTTGTCGCTGCGAAAGAGATACGCCTGGCCGGATTTCGGTTCGCGCCACTCGACGAGGATCTGGTACGGATGGCGGCCATCGACCGACGTGCCGGTATCGACGAGGACGTCCTTTAATTCCGCGACGAGGGCCGTGCCCCGCGTTCGCAGGCTCGCCGCCGTCCGTCCGTGTCGCCAGCGAAGCAGACTGCTGCCAAGGCCGACCGCGCTGAACGCCGTGCCGATCAGCGTCAGGAAGCCGGTGACCCCCCAGAGCTGCGCGAAAGTATGAATCCGGGCGTCATTGACGTTACCGGGGTCGTACAGCACCTCGACGCGCTGACCCCGGTTAAATTGCGGCGGGTAGCTCCCGTACGAGGTCGTAAACCGCGAGCGCTCGCCGTCGTGCGTGAATTCCACGACCGGCGCGTAGGTAGAGCCGTTGCGCGAGGGTCGCTGGTAGAGGTCGACGACTTCGCCAGGCGCCCGCACCGCCCGCTGAAGGAAGGTCGCGGTCTTGATGCCGGTCAGCAGGGCGAGCGCGAGCAGCACGAGCCCCGCGAGCGCAAAGAACCTCAGCAGCAATCGTGGGTTCTTCATGCTCTGCGCACGCTCACCGGGTAGCCGTCGTCGGAGGGTAACGGTTGGTCGTGCATCCCGCGAGCGGGTGAAAACGCACGGGTGGGGCGGCTAAAGTCACGCGCGGCGCCTCCTGCGTCGTCGTCTGGCAGGCAGCGCTGGCGGTTCGGTGCCAACGGCGCACGCCGCCGGATTGCCGTTCGGCAGGCGTAACTCATTGAAAAGATGGCGCTCCCAGAGGGATTCGAACCCTCGTACCAGCCTTGAGAGGGCTGTGTCCTGGGCCTCTAGACGATGGGAGCGCTGGTGGGGAGTCTTCAATTGAAGTCTCCTGCCTAGGACATTGGTATTATAGAAGGTTATTGCCACTTCACAAGCAAATCAGGGCGGCCGTCACCTTTGAACGACACCACAATCCAGCCCGTCGCCGGGATCCGACCGACGCCAAAGCCGGTCATCATCCCGCGCGCCGAACACCCGATATCGCGCGCCGACATCTCGGGCGCCGCGCTCAAGGTTCTCTACCGGCTGAAGGATGCCGGGTACCAGGCCTTCCTGGTCGGCGGCAGCGTCCGCGACCTGCTGCTTGGCATGAAGCCGAAGGACTTCGACGTCGCCACCAATGCGCGACCGGAGGACGTGCGGCGGCTGTTTCGCAACTGCCGGTTGATTGGCCGGCGGTTTCGCCTCGCGCACGTGGTCTTCGGCGACGAGATCATCGAGGTAGCGACCTTCCGTGCGGCCGCAGCGCCCGCCGAAGTGGACGACGAGGATCATCGCGAGGACGACGACCACCGCGCGAGCGACGAGAGCGGCCGGATTCTCCGCGATAACCTGTACGGCACCATCGACGAGGACGTCTGGCGGCGGGACTTCGCCGCCAACGCGCTCTACTACAACATCGCCGACTTCTCGATCTGGGACTACTGCGACGGCGTGGCCGACGTGAAGCGCCGCGAACTCAAGCTCA
>CAITAM010000137.1 GCA_903890265.1 uncultured Pseudomonadota bacterium
CCTCACCAGAGGTCATGGTCGTTCCCTAACGCCTTGTTTTTTTTATCGCTTTTTTGGTGGGCGCGACAGGGATCGAACCTGTGACCCCTTCCATGTCAAGGAAGTGCTCTACCGCTGAGCTACGCGCCCGGCAGGGAGACGAATCGACTCGCCCCCCGTGAGGATTCGCGACTCTACCGGACGACCCGCCCAATCTCAAGCAACGGCCGGGACCGAAAGACCGGCGCCCGCGCGCCGCCCGCGTCTCACCCTGGCGCCGCCCTTCCCTGCCGCCGGCCGCCGGCGGGTCAGCCCGCCGCCCGGCGGTCGTCGAAGCCAAGGCCGTACTTCCTGAGTTCGCCGATCTCGTCCCGGAGTTTCGCCGCCTGCTCGAACTCGAGGTTACGCGCCAGCTTGAACATCTCGGCCTCCAGCTTCTTGATCCGCTTCATCACTTCCGCTGGCGTCATGCCGTCGATGAACGTGCCGTCACGGCTGGTCTTCGAGGCCGCGTTCGAGCGCGCGCCTTCCATGATGTCCTGGATGCTCTTCGTGATGCCCTTCGGCGTGATGCCGTGCGCCTCGTTGTAGGCGATCTGCTTTGCCCGGCGCCGTCCGGTCTCGGCCAGCGCCCGCTGCATCGACCCTGTCTCCTTGTCGGCGTAGAGAATCGCCCGGCCGTTGACGTTGCGCGCGGCACGACCAATCGTCTGGATCAGCGAGCCTTCCGAACGCAGGAACCCTTCCTTGTCGGCATCGAGGATGGCGACCAGCGACACCTCCGGCAGGTCGAGCCCCTCGCGCAGCAGGTTGATGCCGACGACGACGTCGAACTTGCCGAGCCGAAGGTCGCGGATGATCTCGGTGCGCTCGACGGTGTCGATGTCCGAGTGCAGGTAGCGCACCTTGACGCCGTGCTCGTGCAGGTACTCGGTGAGGTCTTCCGCCATGCGCTTCGTCAGCGTCGTGATCAGGACCCGCTCGTTGTTGGCCACGACCTTGCGGATCTCGGACAGGACGTCATCGACCTGGGTGCGGACCGGGCGGATGTCGACCAGCGGGTCGATGAGTCCGGTCGGTCGCACGACCTGTTCGGCGATCGCGCCGTCCGAGTGCTTGAGCTCGTAGGGCCCGGGCGTTGCCGAGACGAAGATCATCTGCGGCGCGAGCCGCTCCCACTCCTCGAAGCGCAGCGGCCGGTTGTCGAGCGCCGAGGGCAGCCGAAAGCCGTACTCGACCAGCGTCTCCTTGCGCGAGCGGTCGCCCTTGTACATGCCACCGAGCTGCGGGATCGTGACGTGGCTCTCGTCGACCACGAGCAGCGCATCGGGCGGCAGGTAGTCGAAGAGGCACGGCGGCGGTTCTCCGGGCGCCCGCCCGGACAGATAACGAGAGTAGTTCTCGATGCCGGAGCAGTAGCCGACCTCGTTCATCATCTCAAGGTCAAAGAGCGTGCGCTGCTCGAGGCGCTGCGCCTCGACGAGCTTCGATTCGGCACGCAGCACCGTGAGCCGGTCCACGAGCTCGCGCTTGATGTCGTCGAGTACGTTGAGCAGGCGCTCCTTCGGCGTCACGTAGTGGCTGGAAGGATAAATGGTGGCCCTCGGCACGGTGCGCTGCGTCTCGCCGGTCAGCGGATCGAACCAGGCGAGCGAGTCGATCTCGTCATCGAAGAGCTGGACCCGCACCGCGTCCCGCTCGGACTCGGCCGGGAAAATGTCGATGACGTCGCCGCGCACCCGGTAGGTGCCCTGGCGCAGGTCGATGTCGTTGCGCGTGTACTGCATGTCGGTCAGCCGGTGCAGGATCTTGCGCTGGTCGATGCGGTCGCCACGCGACAGGTGCAGCACCATGGAGAGATACGCCTGCGGGTCGCCGAGGCCGTAGATGGCCGAGACCGTGGCCACGATGATCGCGTCCTTGCGCTCGAGCAGCGCCTTGGTCGCCGACAGTCGCATCTGCTCGATGTGGTCGTTGACCGAGGCGTCCTTCTCGATATAGGTGTCGGAGGACGGGACGTAGGCCTCCGGCTGGTAGTAGTCGTAGTAGGAGACGAAGTACTCGACGGCATTGTGCGGAAAGAACTCCTTGAACTCGCCGTAGAGCTGCGCGGCCAGCGTCTTGTTCGGCGCGAGCACGATGGTCGGGCGCTGCAGGTTCCTGATCACGTTCGCGATCGTGTACGTCTTGCCGGAGCCGGTGACGCCGAGGAGCGTCTGGTAGGCGAGGCCCGCCTGCAGCCCCGCCTCTGCGCGTCGGCGAATTGGCGGGGCGACGCCCTCTGTGCACGCCGCGTCCTCCTCCTCCTCCTCCGTGGCGGCGGCGGCGACGACATCCATCAGCGCGTGCGGCAGGGTGCTGGACCCGC
>CAITAM010000138.1 GCA_903890265.1 uncultured Pseudomonadota bacterium
CGTGCCCGTGCCGACAACCGCACTGGCCGAGCTGAAGGCGGCGGAATTCAGGATCGAGCCCTGCGCGAGCTGCGAGACACTGAGCGAATACGTGCCCGGCACCGCCGAGGCGCTCACCGTGGCCGAGGCCACCGTGGTGTCGGCGACGGTCCCGGTGTAGTTGTTGAACGTGGCAGCCGAGGTCAGGGTGTCGATCGCGGTCTGCACTGCCTGCGCGGCCGTGTTCAGCTGGCCGTAGGCACTGACTTGTGCCTGGATCTGGGTCTGCTGGCTCTTGATCTGTGCCGTCTGGCCCTGACCCTCGGCATTGACGAGGGCGGTGACGATGCTGTTGATGTCAACGCCCGAGCCGAGGCCCGACGACGAGATGACGGCCTGTCCGGCGCTGCCCGAACTCCCTCCGCTCGTGGCCGTGGCGGTGCCCGAGGTCGTGCTGGTGCTCGTTGGCGAAATGCTGCTCATGATCCACTCCCGAATTCAGGCGGATACTTGCAAACCCCGTGCCAAAGCCGGCCGGCGCTGCAGCGGACCGCGTGCCCGGCCGCTCAGGCCCGGCTGTTCACCAGGAGCCCGGTCAGCGGCATGCCGGAGGAGGCGATCGTCTCGGCGAGCTGCAGCACGTGCGGCTCCGGTATTTGCCGGACGATTTCCCCGGTCTGCGGGTTGATCACCGTCACCCGACCCTGCCCGCCGGCCGAATCGAGCTGGAAGACAAACTCGCGCGCGTTGGCGCGCAGGAACTGGTTGATGACCTCGACCGCCTGACTCACCGTCACGGTGCTGCTCGCGGCCGGCGGACTCTCGCCGCCCGGCGGCAAAGTCCCGCCCTGGGTCGCCGTGCCGGTGGCCGCCGCAGGGGCAACCGGCTCGACCGGCACACCGACCGACACGGCCGTTGCCGGCGGAACCGTCGTCGCCGGCGACTCCGGCGCGACTGCAGTGATGTTCGTTGCCATCGTCTGACCCCATACGTTGGTATCGGGCGGCTTCCCCCGGCCGGCTTTCGCACCCCGGGCATCCCTGCCCGGGGCTTTCATTGCGAAAGGCGTCGGTCTCGCCTCATGGCTCGAATCCCCGTCCGGTCGTACCTCCTGCGACCGGACCCTGGCCTACCGGTCCGTTACTGCAGCAGCTTCAGGATGCCCTGCGGCAGCGAGTTGGCCTGCGCCAAGATCGACGTGCCGGCCTGCTGGATGATCTGCGTCGTCGACAGGTTGGTGGTCTCGGCCGCGAAGTCCGCACTCGTGATACGGCCGTTCGCCGTGGTCAGCTGCTGCGACTGCGAGCCAATGGCACTCACCGCCGACGTGAGCCGGTTGGTGATGGCACCGTAGGTCGCACGGTAGCTGTTGATCGTTGCCGTCGCCGCGTCCACCGAGAAAATCGTGCTGTTCGCGTTGGTCAGCGTCTGCACGTTCTGCGCCGAGAGCGAGCTCGAGGTCGCGATCGCACCGGTCGAGGTCGACACGCCGATCGTCGCGTTGATCGCCGGGGTGTTGAAGGTCAGGCTGTTCGTCGAGTTCAGCGTGACCTGGCCGCGGTAGGTGATCGCGTCGGAGTTGTTGAGCGCGGTCACGGCGACACCGGTGTTGGTGCCGATGACCGAGGCCGCCGTCTGCGCGCCGGCCGTGGCCGCCTGGCCGCCGTAGGTCTCACCGAGGACGATGTTGCGACCGTCCGAGGCGGACAGTGACAGCGTGCCGTTCGAGTTCAGGACCGCGGCGACGCCGGTGGTCGAGGACTGCGAGTTGATGGCCGCCGCGACGGTCGCCGTCGTGATCGAGCCGTTCGCACCGGCGCCGGTCGTCGTCAGCGTCTGGCTGAGCACGTTCGTGCCGTTGACCGTCAGCGCGTAGGTGACGTTACCGGCGCCCTGCGTCGTGCCCTGGCTCGTGATGTTGACGAAGTTACCGGCACCGACGTTCGCGGTGTTGGTCGGGTCGAAGGTGATCGTCGTGCTCGCCGTCGCCGTCAGGCCCGAGATACCCGTCGCGTTGATGGCCAGCGCCTTCGCGTACGCGCTGGTCGAGTCCTGCTGGGAGTTACCGGCGTACTGGGCCGAGGCCTGCACGAAGGTACCGTTGATCTTGAGGTTGGAACCCGTGATCGCCACCGAGTTGACGCCCTGGTAGGTCGAACCGCCGGCGTTGCCGTTGGTACCGGCACCGGTCAGCGCGATCGTACCCGAGGTGTTCGTCAGCACGAACGAACCGGCATCCGTGGTGGACGTGGCGGCCGTGGTGCCCGCCTGCGAAATGAAGGCGCCGAGGCTGTTCGTCTGCACGTTCTGCGCCGCCGAGCTCAGCGAGATCGTCTGGCCGACGTTGGCGCCGACCTGGAACTGCGCGCCCGAGAACGTGCCGTCCAGCAGGTTCGTGCCGTTGTAGGACGTCTGGGTCGCGATACGCTGGATTTCCGAGAGACGCTGCTGCACCTCGGCGTCGAGGGCCTGGCGGTCCGTCGCGGAGTTGGTCGAGTTTTCCGCCTGCACCGCGAGGGTGCGGATACGTTGCAGGTTCGAGGTCACCTGGGCGAGGGCCGAGTCCGCGACGCTCGCGAGCGAGATACCCGAGTTCGCGTTCTGCGCACCCTGGTTCAGGCCGTTGATCTGGTTCTGCAGGCGGGTCGAGATCGCAAGGCCCGCCGCGTCGTCCGCCGCGGTGTTGATGCGAAGGCCCGAGGACAGGCGGTTGAGCGACTGGTCGAGGCTGGTGCGGTTCGCCGTCAGGTTGTTCTGCGCGGCGAGAGCGTTGCTATTAGTGGCTACATAGAGAGGCATGTCTGGCTCCTGATATTGATCCGCTCATACCTTCGGTACGCCGCGGTGGTGTTGCTGGCCCGCTCCGCAGGCCAAGTTGATCCGTGCAGGTGATTTATCGGACCCGGGCTGGATTTCTTTAGTGCTGATCGCTTGACAGGCACTTCGGTACTCGAAGCGCGCGACGGACCACGATTTCGTGTCAAGCGCTAAAGTTCGGGCGGCAACTGCCGGGGCGGCAGCGGGCCGGCAGGCGCTGGCCCGCCGGCGAAGCCCGCTCAGAGGAAGTTGAAGATCGACAGCTTCTTCAGCGACGCGAAGCTCTGCTCGGCGGCCTGCAGGCTCGTCTGCTGTTCGCTCAGGGTCGTGATGGCGGCGGCGTAGTCCGTGTCCTGCACCGCGGACAGCGACTTCGTGAGCTCGAGCGTGGTATTCGAGTTCACCGTGCTCTGGCTCGTGATCGCGTTCAGCCGCGAGCCGACATCGGTCCGCACGGCGGAAATGTTGTTGACGGCCTGGTCGATGGCCTCGAGTCCCTGGTTCAGGGCGTTCTGCAGGTTCGCCGCCTGGCTCGTACCACCGGTCGGCGCGTTGAGCGCCGTGACGAGGTTCTGCAGGGTCGTGAAGATGCTCTGGTTCGCGCTGGGCGAGATCGTGAACGTGTCGTTGTTGGCCGGTGCCCCCGACAGCGTGAAGGCAAGTCCCGCACCCGGCACGGCAATGTTCTGGCCGGGCGTGTAGGCCGTCGGCTGCACGAGCGTCGTGTTGGTCGTCGTGTCGGTCACGCTGTAGGTGGTCTGCGCCGGCGCGACCGTGAACGTATCGCCGGCCGCCGGCGTGCCGCTGACCGAGGTCGTCCAGCCGTTCGCCGAGATGCTCGCGCCCGGCGTGAAGTTGATGGGCGCCGAGGTCGTGCCGCCGGTCGTCAGCGTGTAGCTGGTGGCCGTCACGAACGTGATCGTGGTCGTGGGCTGCCCCGTGCCCGAGGTCAGTGTCGAGGTCGGCGTCGCGATCGTGCCGCTGCCGGTATTGGCGGAGCCCGCGGCCGCGCTGAACGCCGTCGTCGGCACGCTGAACGTCACCTTGAGCGGATCGCCGCTGTACGCACCGGGGTTGGTGACGCTGGTGGCACCGACGACGCCAGTGCCGGTATTCGTGCCGGGCCCGACCTGGAAGGTACCGTTGCCGTTCTTGACCAGGTTGAATACCCGGTCACCCGCGTCCCCGTCCTGCACGCTGCGGCCCGAGCCGATCTGGATCTGGCGGGTCTGGCTGTCGCCCTGGTAGCTGACCGCGCCACCCTGTGCCGTGACGAAGGGCACGCTGGTGCTGATCGAACCCGAGAAGAGGTACTGCCCGCTGCCGTCCTGGGTGTTGGCGAGCTGCAGGAGGCTCTGCAGCTGCTGGCTGACGCTCGCGCCGAGCGAAGCGAGGTCGGAAGCCGAGAGCGAGCTGTTGCTGGCCTGCACGACCGTGGTCCGCACGGACGCGAGCACGCTGCTGACCGACGAGAGGGTCGAATCCTCGACCGACAGGCGGCTCTGCGCGAGGTTGGCATTGGTCGCGTACTGGCCGAGC
>CAITAM010000139.1 GCA_903890265.1 uncultured Pseudomonadota bacterium
AGCAGGTCCGCAAACCGATCTATCGCGAGGGGCTGGACCAGTGGCGGCACGTCGAGCCCTGGCTCGGGCCGCTCAAGGAAGCGCTTGGTCCGGTGCTGACCAGCTACCCTGAGGCGCCGCCGCTACCCAATGCGCTCGTCCGGCCGTAGACTCGGCCAACAGCGGGGTTTGACGATCCTGTGACTGTTGTTTTTTTGCCACATCGGGGCTATTACGAAGGGGATCTCGCGGTGACACGTAGCAGAAAGCGGAAACTGAAGCGCACACAGCCCAGGCAGTCCTGGATACCTCTGGCCTCGGGCATCGCCTCGGCACTTCTCGCAGGTTCGCAGGCGCACGCCCAGGCGCCCGCGGCGAGCCAGGCCACCGGCGGTCTCGAGGAAGTGGTGGTCACCGCGCAGAAGCGCAGCGAGGATCTGCAGAAGGTACCCATCAGCCTTCAGGTACTCGGCGGCGAAAAGCTCGAGCAGCTCCAGGTCACGAGTTTTGACGACTACGCCAAATTCCTGCCGAGCGTGAGCTACGTGTCCGGCGGCCCCGGGCAGGCGGAGCTCTACTTCCGCGGTATCTCGGTCGGCAGCAACGGCCTGCACGCGGGCTCCGCGCCGGCCACCGGCCTCTACGTTGACGAGACCCCGGTAACGACGATCAGCAATTCACTCGACCTGCACGTCTACGACGTGCAGCGCGTCGAGGCGCTCGCCGGTCCGCAGGGCACGCTCTACGGTGCGAGCTCGCTGTCCGGCACGTTGCGTGTCATCACCAACAAGCCCGACAAGAGCGGTTTCTACGGCGGTTACGACATCAAGGCCGACAAGTACACGCACGGCGATCCGGGTGGCCAGTTCGAGGGCTTCCTGAACGTTCCCCTGAACGACCAGGCGGCGGTTCGTCTCGTCGGCTACTACAGCCGCGAAGGCGGCTACATCAGCAACGAGCGGGCGAGCCGCACGTACCTCCTGACGCCGGCCGATCCGACCGTTCCGGCGCCGGCGCCGCTGACCGTCACGAACTACCAGGCGCCGCACGACTTCGCGCGCAGCAACTTCAACGACGTCGAGACGGCCGGTGGCCGCGTCGCCCTGAAGTACGACATCAACGACCGATGGACGATCACGCCGTCGCTGATCTACCAGCAGGCCAATTCCAACGGCGCGTTCCTGTATGACCCGAAGATCGGCGACCTCAAGGTCACCGACTTCACGCCGGACTACACGGCCGACCACTGGTACCAGTCGGCGCTTACCGTCGAGGGCAAGATCAGCAACTGGGACTTCGTCTACTCCGGCGGCTATTTCGAGCGTCACACGACGATCGCGACGGATTATTCCGAGTACTCGGTGGCCTACGACTACAACGGCTACTCGCGCTTCCGTGACAACAACGGCAACCTGATCGACCCGACGCAGAGCCAGCTGCAGATCGACCGTTACACCAAGCTGACCAACGAGGTGCGGCTGAGTTCGCCGGCGACCGATACGCTGCACTACACGGTCGGTGCCTTTTACCAGCGCCAGACGGACACCATCCGGGACGAGTACATCCTGAATGGCGTCGGCAACACCCCCGCCTACAACTACTCCGTGCAGGGCCAGCCGGGCGTGCTGTACCTCTCGCAGCAGGACCGCGTCGATCGCGATTACGCCATCTTCGGCGATGCGACGTGGAACGTGACGGATGCCTTCAAGGTCAGCGCCGGCATCCGCGGGTTCCGCGCGGATAACACGCTGTACGGCTTCTTCGGCTTCAACAACACGTACGTGAACACGTCGAACGGCGACAACTTCGCGCACGGCAGCGGCACCAGCGGATGTACGCCGCCTTTGACGGGCTCGCAGCCCGTCGTCTATGGCGACAACCGGCCGTGCGTCAACACGAACGCCGTCGTCACCGAGAACGGCGAAACGCACAGGATCAACGCCACCTACCAGATCGACCCCAAGCGGATGGTGTACGCGACCTACTCGACGGGTTTCCGTCCGGGCGGGCCGAACCGGCGTGCCGGCCTGCAGCCTTACAATTCCGACAAGCTGTCGAACTACGAGGCGGGCTGGAAGACGACGTGGCTTGACAACACGGTGCGCTTCAACGGCGCCATCTTCTACGAGCGCTGGAACGGCGTGCAGACCACCATTCCGGGGCCGAACGGCATCAACGACCTCTTCAACATCGGCAACGCCAAGTCGCAGGGCGTTGAGATGGACATCAACTGGCTCGCCTTTGACGGCCTCACGCTGTCGGCGTCGGGTTCCTATGTCGATGCGAAGACGACGACGCCGTTCTGCGGCGAGACCCCGGATCACTCGGGCGTCCTCGCCACCTGTGACAACCCGACGACGCCGACCGGCAGCCGCCTGCCGATCACGCCGAAGGTGAAGTTCAACGCCGTGGCCCGCTACCAGTTCAACGTCGGCGATGTCCGGGCGTATGCCCAGGCGGCGGCGCTGCACCAGGGCTCGTCGGTGTCGAACATCCAGCAGAAGTTTGCGGTGCTGACCGGCGACGTGCCGGCCTACACGAGTGCCGATCTCTCGGTCGGTGGCACGTGGCAGAACTTTACCGCGTCGCTGTTCATCAACAACGCGTTCGACGAGCGGGGTGAGATTTCCCGGTCGGCGCAGTGCGGCAACAGCTATTGCTTCGGCAACTACCGCATCTACCCGATCAAGCCGCGGATGATCGGTCTGACCTTCGGCCAGAAGTTCTGAGCCACGGCCCGGCGCGGCAGATGCCGCGCCGGGCGCCTTCTCAGCCGGCGTCGGGCTTCGCGTGAGCCCGACGGCCGGTGCCGCGTCGGCCGGCCGCGCCCGGTGCGGCGCCGGCGAGGCGGTCGAGATCGCCGTGCAGCTGCGCGGTCGCGCCACTCGACAGCGCGCCCAGGCGCGATTCGATCGTTGCCAAATCCGGTGCCTCACCCTTGGTATGGGCCTCGAGGGCGAGCCGCATCGACTTCAGGTGCTCCGGGCTCGTCCCGCAACAGCCGCCGATGATCCGTGCCCCGGCGTCGAGCGCGAGCCTCGCGTAGTCCGCCATCAGTTCCGGCGTGCCGTTGAAGCGGATCGCACCGTCGACGTACTGCGGGATGCCGCAGTTGGCCTTGGCGACCAGCACGGCATCGGGAGCCGCGGCGCGTGCCATGTTGACCATGCTCGCGACGAGTTCGGAGGGGCCCACGCCGCAGTTGCTGCCACAGCCGGCGAGGTGGTGCTGCTTCTGCAGTCCCGCGAGATCGGCTGGCGTCACGCCCATCATGGTGCGGCCGTTCGTGTCAAAGCTGAGCGTTGCGACGACCGGCTTGCCGGTGGTGCGCGCGCCGCGGATGGCGGCCTCGGTCTCCTCGACCGACGACATCGTCTCGATCCACATCACGTCGACGCCGCCCGCCGCGAGCGCCGCCGCCTGTTCGGCAAAGGCGGCTTCGGCGTCAGCGATGGTCGTCGGTCCGAGGGGTTCGAGGATCTCGCCGGTCGGACCGATACTGCCGGCCACGAGTACTGGACGGCCGGCGCGCGCGGCTTCCGCACGCGCGAGGGATGCGGCGCGACCGTTCAGTTCGGCGACGCGCCCTTCGGCGTTGTGCAGCTTCAGGCGAAACCGTGTCCCGCCAAAACTGTTCGTCAGGATGATATCCGCGCCGGCCTCGACAAAAGACCGATGGAGGTCCGCGATGCGGTCGGGATGGGAGACGTTCCACAACTCGGGCGCTTCGCCCGACTGCAGGCCGCGCTCGAACAGGTTACTGCCGGTGGCGCCGTCGGCCAGCAGCCACGGACGGGTTTTCAGCAACTCGCTGATAGGGTCATGCATAGGCACCTCGCTGGGGCGCGCTTCAGCAGAGGCCGCAGCCAGCGCCCGATAGCAAAGCCTAGCACAGCACCCGTCAGCCCCAGAGCGCGGGGCTCGGGAAGGTCATCCAGCCATCCTCGTACCGGAGAGGATCCGCAACGTCGTCGTTCTGCAGCAGCGGGCCATCGAGATCAATGAACTCGCAAAGTGTCGCCAGCAAGGCGCCCGGCGCCATCGCGAGCGAGCTGCCGCACATATTGCCGACCATGAGGCCGAGACCCTCGCTGACCGCCAGACGCGCACAGGCCATGGCCTCGGTCAGTCCGCCCGTCTTGTCGAGTTTCAGATTGGCGTACTGGTAGCGCCCCACAAGCTCCGGGATCGAGCGCCGGGCGACGCAGGATTCATCCGCCCCGAGCGGCAGCGGATAGCGCCGGCCCGTAAGGTAGTGATCCTCGCCCGGTGCCAGTGGCTGTTCGAGCAGGGCGACGCGCAGCTCGAGGAGGTGCGGCATCAGTGCCTCGAGGAGTTCGGGTGACCAGGACGCGTTGGCATCGACGATCAGCCGCACGTCCGGTGCCTCGCGCCGAACGGTGCGGATCAGCTCGACATGCTCGGTGGCGTTTACCTTGAGCTTGAGGAGAGGGAAGTGCCGGCGCTCGCGGGCCTTTGCGGCAACCACCGGCAACGGGTCGATACCAATGGTGTAGGCGCAGGCCAGCCGGTCCTGGCGGCTGAGGCCGAGCATCTGCCAGGCGGGCGTGTTCTGTCTCTTCGAGGCGAGGTCCCACAGTGCGCAGTCAAGCGCATTGCGTGCGCCGCCGGCCGGCAGGCGGTCCTGGATCGCGTCCGGTGTCAGCAGGTCGGTCGATTCAATGAGCGGACGAAGGGTCTCAAGGTCCGCGATCATGCTCGCTACGGTCTCGCCGTCGTAGTCGACACCGGCGGCTTCCGCCCGCCCGCGGTGTCCCTGCGAGTCGGTGAGCTCGACGTGCACTGTGTCGCAGGTTGTCGCGACGCCACGTGCGATGGCGAACGGCGTGGTCAGCTGCCAGCTAACCGGCGTGACAGTGAGGCGCATGGCGGGCTCCGTGGTCAGGCAAGCAGAAAATCGATGACGCGCTCGACACCGTGCTGCATCGGGTCGAATGCGGGCACGCCGAGGCGACGCTCGTATTCATTCAGGGCCGCGGTCCGGCCAGCGGCATCCAGTGCGGAGGTATTCAGGCTCACTCCAACACAGCGTATGGCGGGATTTGTCAGTCGCCCGAGACGCAGCGTGAGATCGACGATTTCCTCGATGGGGACGAGTGCGATGTGCTCCATGCCACCGACGTGGGTGCGCAGCGGGTCGTGGCAGACCACGATCGCATCGGGCTGTGAACCGTGCAGCAGGCCGAGCGTCACGCCGGCGTAGGCAGGGTTCATCAGCGACCCCTGGCCCTCGACCACGTCCCAGTGTCCCGGCTCGTTGGCGGGGCTGATCATTTCGGCTGCGCCGGCGATGAAGTCGGCGATCACGGCATCAACGGCGAGCCCGCGGCCCGCGATCAACGTGCCGGTCTGGCCCGTTGCCCGGAAGTCCGCCGGTACGCCGCGCCGCTTGAGTTCGCGGGCGAGCGCGAGCGCGGTGTACTTCTTGCCAAGGGCGCAGTCCGTGCCCACGGTGAGCAGTCGTTTGCCGGGACGCTTTCGCCCGCTACCGACGCTCAGCGGTCCGTCGTAGTGACGAACGTCGAGGAGTCGGGCGCCGCCCGCGTGAGCGGCAGCAACCAATTCGGGGTAGGCGCCCAGTCGAGAGTGCATGCCACTGACCACGTCGATGCCGGCTTCGAGCGCCGCAACCAGCAGCGGAATCCATTGCGGCTGAAGCCTGCCGCCGATGGGCGCAATGCCTATCACCACCGAGCCGGCACCGCGGTGTGCGGCTTCCTGCGGCGTCAGGTCCGGCAGGCCGGTGTCCACCGGGCAGTTGGGCAAGCGGAGCTGACCGATGCAGTCCTCCGGGCACCAGTCACGCAGACCGAGCGCCGTCTTCGCGTCGCTCCTTTCCTGCACGTCGCCCAGAAAGAGCACGTAAGGCTTGCGCACGTGCTGCACCGCCTCGACCAGCGGTGAATCGCCTGGTGTCGTCATCGTCAGTTCTCCTCGCAGTCGGGTCGAGCGGAACCGGGAGTCCGCCGGCGCCGGCAGCGCATGATGCCATGCGCCGTGTCCGCAGCGACTCGCGTCCTGTACAACTATACTGCGGCCGGACCGGCTTTGGAAAAATGGAGTGCCCATGCCTGCACCGACTTTCGTTTGGTTACGTGTCATTGTCGTCGGGGCTGGGCTCGTCGCCTGCGGTGCGGTGGCGGGAATTGTCGTCGCGGCGCCGGCGAACGATACCGAGGGGCGCGCCGTGGACGAGGTGTTTGCCGCGTGGACAGGTAGCGACCGGCCGGGCTGCGCGGTCGCGGTCAGTCGCGACGGAACGGTCCTGTACGCCCGCGGCTATGGCATGGCGAATCTCGAGGCTAGCCTGCCTAACGGGCCTGATACGGTCTTTGACGTGGGGTCGGTGTCGAAGCAGTTCACGGCCATGGCGGTGCTGCTTCTCGTTGACGATGGCAAGCTCGGTCTCGACGACGATATCCGACGCTACCTCCCGGAGATCCCCGATTACGGCAGCACGGTGACGGTGCGCCACCTGCTGCAGCACACGAGCGGCCTGCGCAATTACACCGATCTCTTTGATCTGGCGGGGGTTCCGGAGGTGAGTCTGACGACGACCCGCGATGCGCTCGATCTCGTGGCACGACAGCGAGGGGTGAACTTCCGGCCTGGGCAGGAGTTCCTGTACAGCGACACGAACTATTTCCTCGCGGGCGAGATCGTTCATCGTGTCAGCGGACAGTCGCTACGTGACTTTGCACAGGCACGGATTTTCGGACCGCTCGGCATGACGCAGACACGGTTCAGCGACCGGCCGCGTGAAATCGTTCCCCGGCGCGCGATCGGCTACGAACCGACACCATCCGGTTACCTGAATTACCAGTCAAATTTCGAGCAGGTCGGCGACGGTTCGGTGCTGACGACCGTGCGTGACCTCCTGCGGTGGGAAGGCAATTTCGATCAGCCGAAGGTCGGCAGTCCGCGCGTCATGGAACTCATGACAACACCCGGCCGCCTCGCGAGCGGTGCTCCCACCCCCTACGGCATGGGTGTATTTGTCGATGACTACCGAGGTCTGCCTTGGCTGCACCACGACGGTGAATGGGTGGGCTACCGGGCGGCACTGAGCCGATTCCCGACCGAGCACCTGTCAGTGGCCGTCACGTGCAATACCATCGGCGCCATCGAGCCGATGGCTCTCAATCTCAGGGTCGCGGACGTCTACCTCCACGACCGGTGGCGCAAGCCGTCCCCGTCGATGCACAGCCCAACGGCAACCGTGGACGCCGGTCTCTTCTGGAGTCCGGAGCGCGGCTCGATGCGACGCCTCGTCGCCGTCGGCGATGTCCTGATGCTGGGCGACGCGGCCGACGGCGACGGATTGATGCCCGTCGGACCACGGGAATACCGCAGCAGCGGTGAAACCGCCTCGACCTACCGGTTCATCAACGGCGGTACGGGCGTGCCCTGGCAGCTGGATGTCGAGTCGTTCGGCAACACCGCCCACTATTACCGGGTCCCGCTCACGAACGCCGATCCTGCCGGGCTGCCGCAGTATGCCGGGACCTATGCCAGCCCCGACGTGCCGGCGCCCTGGCGGCTCGTGGTCGAGAACGGTCAACTGATACGCCGCCAACCCTACGCGCATGACGTCCCGCTCGACCCGCTGTTTGCCGACACGTTCGTCGGCGCGCTGAGCGAGGGTGCATTTCTCCTGCACTTCGTTCGCGACGACTCCGGACGGCTCACCGGACTGCTGATCTCGGGCGAGCTCATGCGGCCGCTGCTCTTTACCCGGGCTGCCACCGCACCGTAAGCCCGAGGCACCAAAAAAAGGGGCCCCGCGAGGGGCCCCGAAAGCCTGGCCGCATGCGGTCCAGACAGGGAGTCGTCAGGATCCCGACTGGGTCCCGGTGTAGACGGCGACCGAGTAGGCCTTGATCGAGCCATCGGCCTGGGGCACGCCGCCGACCTTGACCTTGGCACCGGCCGCGAGGTCCGTGGTGAACGTTGCGAGTGCGCTGGAGGTCGTCAGATCGAGCGGGGTCACCGTGACCACGTCATTGCTGCGGTCGACCTGGTAGGCAAGGGTCGCCGCTCCCTTGGCCGTGCTCACGTCCACGGTGACCGGGTTGGTGCCATTGATGGCCGTCATCGTGAAGGCATTGCCGGCATCGAGTCCGGTGGTGACCGTGGCAATCGGCAATGGCGTGGGCTCCACGATCGCCCAGGGTGCCGACCAGGCATTGGCCGCGGCCGGGTCGTTCCAGATCGCGTTCGTTAGGGCGTGCGTGCGGATAGTGCCGAGCGTGCCGCCGAAATTGACGGCGCCGGTGCTCAACGCCACGAACGCCGCGACCGCGTTGGGGCCGGATGTCACCAGGGTCGGGTACGCGAAGTCCCACCACTTGAAGCCCTCGATGGCATTGCCTGCGCTGTCCACCCCGTTTGCCGTCGTCGCCGATATGTAGGGGAGTGTCTTCACGTAGTCGTGCGCCGCGTCGCGGAACGTCCGGGTGTAGGTGACGCCCGACGAGTCGGCTGCCGAGACGAGGCCGCCGAACGTTGCGGTCTCAATTTCCACGGTCTGCGCCGTCAGGTTAGCCGCCAGCGGGTCGACGACGCTGGCATGGACCTTGAAGCCCGTGACCAGGTTGCCGAGGAAGGACGGGCCCGTGCCGATCGGCGTCGTGTCGTTGTTGCCGTTGCCAAGGCGCGTGACGAACTGCGTGTTCGCGTCCACGAGCAGTGTCACGTTGCCGCCCAGTTCATTGCTGACCGTCAGCGTATTGGCGGTGGTGTCCACGCCACGGACGTGCCCCTCCGGACTCAACCAGACGCTGTTGAAAGTAGAGGACGACCAGATGCGGGTGGCGACCAGCGTGCCGTCCTGCTGGTAGCGGGCGGCGACGCGGACGTATTTGCCCGACAGGCCACTCGCCACGGTCGAGAAATCCTTGATCACCGCCGCCGGTGTCCGGGCATCGACGTCGTAGTACAGCGTGCCGTTCGTCGCGTCGGCGAGCACGGCAATGGACTGGCCGGTTGCGGTTGCGGTTTCCGGCGTCACGATCGGCATGGTTGGCAAGTCCTTGGTCAGCGTGATGCTCGTGTTATCCGAGCTCACGGCCGTGACGGTGCCGTAGGCGTGACGGAGGATGCGGGCGGCGAGATTGGCGATCGGGTGGTGCCGAAGGGGGCCCTCGAAGCTCACGGCCCAGACGGTGGAGCCACCGCCGACCGGAACATGGCCGACGATGAATGCCGGGTGAGCCAGGTCGAATTCGAGGTCCAGCGCGTTAGTCGTCGAACTGCTGACGACGAGCGGCGTCACGAGATTGACCGTCACGGGCACCGTCAGCGTACCGGAGGACCCGGCGGTATGCTGGATCTGGATCTCGCTCGCGGGGATCGTGCTGCCGGGTGCCGCGGCGAATCCGGCGGTCGGCGACCCCGACGCCGTCAGCAGTACGTCGCCGGGATTGGCCGACAGCGTCACCGTGGCGGAGGTGTAGGTGCCGAGCGGAACGCTGACGTTGCCGAGAATCTCTCCCAGCTGGTCGAGCTGCACGAGATTGATCATCGGCGCCGTGCCGGTGGTCTTGTAGACGGTGACGGGCGAGCCACCACCCTGCGGGTTGAGCGCGATCGACAGGACGCGAACGCCGATCGTCGCCCAATCCTCAGACGTCGCATCGCTGATCGTCAGCGCGACGGGCGCGGACGTCGGCGTGACCGTGGGTGGCGTCGTTGACGCAGACGAGCCCCCGCCGCCGCAGGCGGCAAGGCTTAAGGCGAGGGTGAGGCCGATGGCCGTGGCGATAAGCTTCGAGTTCACTGGTGGTTCCCATCCGTAAGTGAGGTTGACAGCAGGTTGCAGGCGGTGTGGGGACGCTAGCGCCCGATCTCGCCGGTGGTTGACACGTCGACCGGCTAACGCGCAGTTTTTTTCGAAACGGGTCACAATCACGCCGCCCGCGTCGGCTCAGTCCTGTCGCTGTCCGGCGACGGGCGTCCGCTTGGTAGGGTCACGGTCGGGAATCAGCCACGGGTATGACGGAACGACTCCATCGCGAACCCCTTCTCTGGCTGGTTGCGATCGGCTTTTTCATGCAGACGCTTGACGCCACGGTCGTCAATACCGCGTTGCCCGCCATGGCGGTCAGTCTCGGCGAGCGACCGCTCGCGATGCAGTCTGTCGTCATCGCCTACACGCTCAGCATGGCTTTGTTGATACCGGCGTCGGGCTGGATCGCGGACCGCTTCGGCACCCGTGCGACCTACACGGGCGCGCTTTTGCTGTTTGGATTGGCGTCCGCGCTCTGTGCGCTGTCCACCAGCCTGCCGGCGCTGGCGGCGGCACGGCTGCTGCAGGGCTGCGGTGGGGCGATGCTGCTGCCCGTGGGCCGGCTGGCCGTGCTGCGCGCCTTCCCGCCGCCGCGCTTCCTCGGCGCGATGAGTTTCGTGACCATTCCGGGACTCGTGGGTCCGCTGGTCGGGCCGCTGCTCGGCGGGTGGCTCGTCGTGATCGCCTCCTGGCACTGGATATTCTGGATCAACGTGCCCATTGCGCTGCTCGGCTGTCTGGCGACTTGGCGGTACATGCCCGCGAGTGCGGGTGCGCGGCGCGTGCCTTTTGATGCGCCCGGTTTCATGCTGATCGGAGTGGGTATGGCGGCGGTGACGCTGTCACTCCAGGGCCTGTCGGAACTGCACCTGCCCGGGCTTGTGGTCGCGGCGCTCGGCGCCGTGGGCGTCGTCGCCTTCATCACCTACTGGCACTATTCGCGGCGGGTCGTCGCACCCTTGTTCACGCCCGCTATTTTCAATGTGCCGTCGTTCAGCATCGGGCTTGCAGGTAACCTGGCGACGCGCCTTGGCAGTGGCGGTATGCCGTTTCTCGTGCCGCTCACCCTGCAGGTGGCGCTGGGTTACAGCCCGGTACGCTCGGGACTTGCGCTGGTGCCGGTCGCGCTGGCAGCTATGACGGCGAAGCGTACCGTGGTGCTCCTGATCACGAGGCTTGGGTTTCGCCGCGTGCTGATCGGCAATACGGTCCTTATCGGCGCCATCATTGCGACCTTTGCCTTCCTGAGTGCCGCAGAGCCGCCGGCGATTCAGGTGCTGCAGTTCGCGCTCTACGGGGCGGCGAATTCGATGCAGTTTTCGGCGATGAACTCGCTCGTGCTCAAGGATCTGGGCCCCGCCCAGACGGGCGAGGGCAATGCAATGCTGTCGATGACCCAGATGCTGGCCATGGGTCTTGGCGTGGCCGTCGGCGCCGCGCTGCTCGGTGTGTTCCTGCGTCTCACCGGCGGTCAGCCGGCTGACCTCGCGGCGTTTCGGCTGACTTTCGTTGCGCTCGGTGCACTGACCGCGCTGTCAGCAGTCGTTTACCGTCGCCTTGAGGACGACGGCGAAAGCACCCGGAACTAGGCCGAGGTCGCGGTCACGGCGGTGCGTCCGAGGTGGTCATACGCGTCACGCATCGCGTCGAACCAGCGGGTAAGTGCTGCGTCGTGCTCAACCAGCGACCAGGGTGCGGTGACCGCGGGCCACATGAGACTGCCGGCCACGATGTGGTCCGCGTAGGCCGGGCTGTCCCCGGCAAGGAAGGGCTGCTCGGCGAGCACCCGGGCAATCGGGAGCAGGGCCTCCCGCACGACGCCGAGCTGCGTCTCCCGGCGAAGGTCAAGGGCCTCCAGGGTCGTGCCGAACCGCGCTTCCCGACTTTCACGGAAATACGGCTGATCGCTAGGATCGAGCAGGTCGTGGACGCGCTTGACGATCAGGCGGGCGATGGCCGGGTTCAGGGTGAGATCGGCCCATGCATTCAGTGCCCTGACGACCGGGACCGCGGCAGGCGCGCCAAACAGGCCCGGGCGGTCGGGGTAGTGCTCGTCGAGGTAGAGCGCGATCGACCAGGAGTCGAACACCGCTCGCTCCCCGTCGACGAGCACCGGTACGCGGCCCTGGCCGGTGAACGCGAGTCTCGAGCCCTCGTGCAGACGCCAGGGCAGCGTGGCGACCTTGAGGCCCTTGTGCGCGAGTGCGAAGCGCGTGCGCCAGCAGTACGGACTGAAGCGAAGGGCCGGGTCGCGGCCCGCAAGGTCATACAATTCAATGGTGTTGTCCATACGCGCAAGCATTGCACTCGGCCGGGCGCGCAGCAATGGCACGGGCTCCGCATTGCATCGCCCGGCCGTTGGTGGGACATTGCGCTCCCCGTTCGCCTAACCGAGGTTGCAGAAACATGACGATTTCCTTGTACACCGCCTCCGTCCCGACCTTCGTCCACTCGCTCAAGGCACTAAAAGGCGTGCTGCAGAAGGGCGAGGCGCACGCGGCGGCACACAAGATTGAGCCTGGCGTGCTGCTGCAGGCGCGGCTGTACCCGACGATGTTCCCGCTGACCCGCCAGGTGCAGATCGCGTGCGACTTCGCCAAGGGTTGTGCGGCGCGCCTCGCGGGTATCGAGGCGCCGAAGTTCGAGGACAGCGAGAGCACCTTCGCCGAGCTTTATGCGCGGATCGATCGCACGATCGAGTTCCTGGGCACCGTCACGGCGGCACAGATCGACGGCCAGGAAGAGCGCGACATCGAGATCAAGGCCGGTCCGCGGACCCTTAACTTCAAGGGCCAGGCCTACCTGCTCGGCTTCGTGAACCCGAACTTCTACTTCCACAGCACGACGGCCTACGCGATTCTGCGCCACTGCGGCGTTGACGTCGGCAAGGGCGATTTCCTCGGCGGTCTCTGAAGACCGAGCGCCGGGGCCGGCAGGCCGGCCCCGGCGTCCACGCGCCATGCGCATTGCCCGACCGTTTTTCCTGGTTTCCACGCCGCTCGGCATAGCCCTCGGGCTGGCCGAGGCGTGGCGACTCCGGCCGGCACTCGCGGTCCTGATGGCCCTGTTGCTGCTCGTGATCGGCGGTTTCGTGACCCTGACCTGGCGGGTGCAGCGCCGAGAGGCGTCGCGCGACCAACCCCCGGATTCCCACTGACCTTTCAGTCAGTTTTGGGAGCCTGTACGGCTTTTGTCTGCCTTTGATCAGTACAGGACAGAAAAATTCTCGCTAATAACTGACCGGTCGGTTAGTATCGGCCGCAATTCCTGAATTCCTAGCCGGTCATGACGCTTTCACAGCCCGTTCCCCCGCTGTCGCCGCCCGCCGGTCGCGCCCGTCGCAAGGACGCGCGCCCGGGCGAATTGCTGGTGGCTGCGCTCGATGTGTTCGTCGAGCGGGGCTACACCGCTGCGCGACTCGATGACATCGCGCAACGCGCGGGCGTCAGCAAGGGCACCGTGTACCTGTATTTCAAGGACAAGGAAGAACTGTTCGAGGCGGTCGTCCGGGAGACGCTGGGCACGCTCGTGGCACGCGGCCATGCGGTCGCCGCCGGGCACACCGGCACGGCCCGGTCGTTGCTGCGCGAGATCCTGAGCTACTGGTGGCGGGACATCGTCAACGATCCGCGCCTCTCGGCGCTGCCCAAACTCATGATCGCCGAGGCCGGTAATTTTCCCAGGCTGGCCCTTTCCTACTACCAGATCGTCATCGAACCGGCGCGGGCCCTGCTGCGCGACGTGCTCGAGCGCGGCATGCGTAGCGGCGAGTTTCGCGCCGTTGCGACCACCAATTTCGTTCAATTCATCATCGGCCCACTGCTTTACCGCCAGTGCATGCAACACTCGTTTGCGCTCGCCGTGCCGGGCATCAGCCTCGGCGACGACCAGTTCTTCGAGTCCTTTCTCGACCATCTGCTGCGCTCCCTGGCGCCCGTGGCCCCGGAGGCGGCCGGCACATGAAGACCTTCACCTTCTCACCGCGCCTGCTGCTGGCGGTGCTGCTCGGACTCACCGCGTCAGCCTGTGTGACGCCGGGTGCGCGCACGCCGCTGCGTCCGGTTGTCGATGTCGCGGCGCTCGGTGTCGCGGGTACGACAACGCCAGCGCCAGCGCTGAACGATGCCTGGTGGCAGGCCTTTGGCGATCCGCAGCTCGATGCGCTGATGACAGAGGCACTGAGCGCGAGCCCGACGCTGGCGCTTGCCAGGGCGCGCGTCGCGCAGGCCGAGGCGGCCGCCGAGTCCATTGGCACCCCGCGCCGACCGAACGTCGACGGCGTCGGCTCGCTCACCCGGCAACGCTACTCGGCCACGGGTCTTTTCCCGCCACCGCTCAGCGGCACGAACTTTACTGACGCGCAGCTCGGACTGTCCCTGAACTGGGATCTCGACCTGTGGGGGCGGCAGCGGTCGACGCTCGCCGCGGCGCAGCTGCGCACGAGGGCAGCAGAGGTGGACGCCACCGCGGCACGGCTGCTCCTCACGACGTCACTCGTGAAAGCCTACCTCGCCTTCGATCACGCCTGTCACGTGCGACATACCGCGGAGTCGTCCCGCGCGAGCCGCGCCGCGCTTCTCGCGCTGACCACCGACCGGCGCCGCGCGGGCCTCGATACGGACGTCGAGGTGGAAACGGCGCGCGCTGCCGTGTCATCGGCCGAGGGCGATATCGCCCTCGCCGACGAGGAGATCGTCCTCGCCCGTAACGCCGTCGCGGCACTTGCCGGCGCCGGTCCCGCGCGGGGCGCGTCGCTCGGCGAGCCGACGATCCTCGCTGGCGCGCCGCTGCCCCTGCCCGCCGACCTGCCCGCCGACCTGGTCGCGCGCCGGCCCGATATCGCGGCGGACCGGCTGCGCATCGATGCCGTCGGCAATGAAATCGACGCGGCGCGTGCCGCCTTCTACCCGAACGTGAACATCGCGGCCCTGATCGGACTCGATACGATCACACCGAGGGAAATCCTCAACGGCAGCAGCCGTTTCTTCAACATCGGCCCGGCCTTTAATCTGCCGGTCTACGGTCACGGCGCGCTGCGCGGCAATCTGCACGGCGCCGAGGCGTCGTACGATCAGGCTGTCGAGACCTACAACGGCGCGGTGGTCGGTGCATTTCACGAGGTGGCGGACGCGCTGGCGTCGCTGCGGGCACTTGATCGCGAGGAGAGTGCGGCGCTCGCCGCGCAGAGCTCACTGGAGCGCGCCTTCACGCTGGCCGAACTGCGCTACAAGAGCGGGCTCGCCAATTATCTCGGCGTACTGGTCGCCCAGGATCGACTGCTTGCCCAGCAGCGGCTCGTGGTCGATGTCCAGTCGCGTCGCGCCGACCTGACCGTGGACCTCGTACGGGCCCTCGGTGGCGGCTATCGCAGCAAAACGGATTCCACGGAGTAACGTCATGTCGGTCGAGTCAGCAGCCAACCCTTCGGTCGCGGTCCCTGCCGTGCGGCGCCAGCGCGGCCGCACGATTGCGCTATTCGTCCTGGTCGCGCTGGTGCTCGTGGCCGGGGTCGGGTACTGGCTCTGGTGGACCAGCACCGGGCAGTACTCGCAGAGCACGGACGATGCGTACGTGGCAGGTAACGTCGTCACCGTGACGCCCGAGGTCAGTGGGACCGTGATCGCGATCCATGCCGACGACACCGACCTCGTCCGCGCCGGTGAGCCCATCGTGGATCTCGATAAAGCAGACCTCACGGTCGCGCTGGCGCAGGCGGAGGCGGATCTGGCGAAGACCGTGCGCGACGTGCGCGCGCTCTACTCCTCGGCCGATGAGTACAAGGCGACCCTCGCCGCCCGCGAGTCGGATCTCGTGCGGGCCCGTGACGACCTCAAGCGTCGTGAGGCACTGGCCAGCACCGGGGCGGTATCGGGTGAGGAGCTGGAGCACGCCAAGAGTGCCGTGTCGAGCGCCCAGGCCAGCGTGTCGGCGGCTCGCGAGGGCTGGGTGGCGAACCGGGCACAGACGGAGGGTACGGGCGTCACGAACCATCCGCAGGTGCAGGCAGCCGCAGCCAGGGTGCGCACGGCTTACCTCGGGCTGCACCGCGCCACGTTGCTCGCGCCGGTTAACGGTTACGTCGCCAAGCGTTCCGTGCAGATCGGTGAGCGCGTGCAGCCGGGTGCGCCGCTGCTGGCGGTGGTCCCGCTCGACCAGGTGTGGGTCGACGCCAACCTGAAGGAAGACCAGTTGCGTGACCTGCGCATTGGCCAGCCGGTCGAGCTCGTGTCCGACCTCTACGGCAGCAAGCAGCGTTTCACGGGTCGGGTCGCCGGACTCGGGGCGGGCACCGGCAGCGTGTTCGCCGCGCTGCCGGCGCAGAATGCGACCGGCAACTGGATCAAGGTGGTCCAGCGCCTGCCGGTGCGGATTGCGCTCGATCCGGCCGAACTGGCGACTCATCCGCTGCGCATCGGTCTGTCGATGCGCGTATCGGTCAATACCCACGACCGCTCGGGTCCGTCGCTGGCAGCGGCACCGCGCGCGACGGCGCCCTATCAGGCGCCGGGTACCGACGGCGTGCTGGCCGAGGCGGATCGGCACATCGCGGAAATCATTGCGGCCAACGTCGGCCGGGCGCCGGCTAAACCGCGCGCTGGCGCCTGACGCCGGGCGTCGCGATGGCCGCCCCCGACACTCTGCCGCCGCTTCGAGGTCGCGCTCTGGCGATCATGACGTTCGGGCTGTCGTTTGCGACCTTCATGGAGGTCCTCGACATCACCATCGCGAACGTGTCGGTGCCGACGATCGCCGGTGACCTCGCCGTTAGCGCTACCCAGGGAACCTGGGCCATCACCTCGTACGGCGTGGCGAACGCCATCACCGTGCTGCTGGCCGGCTGGCTGTCGCGACGCTTCGGTGAAGTGCGGCTCTTCATGTTCTGTTCGCTGGGCTTTACGGTTGCCTCCTTTTTCTGCGGGCTCGCCTCGACGCTGCCGTTCCTCGTGATCATGCGCGTCATACAGGGTGGGGTCGCGGGACCCATGGTGACCATGTCGCAGAGTCTGCTGCTGCGTAACTACGCACCGGAAAAGCGTGGCATGGCGATGGGAATCTGGGGCATGACCACCGTCGTCGCTCCCATGCTCGGACCGATCCTCGGTGGCTACATCACCGATCACTACAGCTGGCCGTGGATCTTCTTCGTCAATGTGCCGGTCGGAATCATTGCCGCTGCCATGGTCTGGAGCACGATAGGCCAGCGCGAGACACCAAGGACCCGCGACCCGGTCGACATGGTCGGCTTCGGTCTCGTGGTCATCGGTGTCGGCGCCCTGCAGGTCTGTCTGGACAAAGGCAAGGAGCTTGACTGGTTCGAGAGCAATTTCATCATTACCCTGACCATCATCAGCGTGCTGGCACTGACCGCGCTCCTGATCTGGGAGCTCGGTGAAGAACGGCCGGTCGTGAACCTGCGGCTCTTTCAGCGACGCAATTTCGCCGTCGCGGTGACGGTCATGTCGCTTGCCTACGCGGCAATGTTCAGCAGCATCATCCTCATGCCGCTCTTTCTGCAGACCCAGATCGGCTACACGGCGACCTGGGCTGGCATGGCCATTGCGCCAGTGGGCGTGTTCTCGATATTCATGATGCCGCTGATCGGTCGCCATGTGGGTCGTCTCAATCTGCGGGTCGTGATCTCGATGTCGATGGTGATCTTCGCCATCGCCGCGTTCTGGCGCTCGACATTCACGACGGGCGCGGACTTCGGCTATTTCGCGCTGCCACAGCTCGTCCAGGGCGGTGCGCTCGCGCTCTTCTTCCCGCCACTGGTCGCGCTGTACACGGCGGATCTGCCCATGGCGCAGTACGCGAGCGCGGCGAGCCTCATGAATTTTTCGCGTATGACGGCCGGCGCGCTGGCAACCTCGGCGGTGACGACCATCTGGGACAATCGCGAGATCGTGCACCAGACCTACCTCGCCTCCGAGCTCCAGTCCGGCAGCCCGCGGTTCACGGAGCTGATGGCGACCATGGCCCGGGCGGGGCTCGACACGCCGACGGCCATGGCCGAGACCGCCCGGCTGCTGATCCAGCAGTCCTACATGCTGGCGGCGAACGACATCTTCTTCGCCTCGGGCTGCATCTTCATGATTCTCATCCCGGTCATCTGGCTCGCGCGCCCGGCGAAGGCCCCGGCGGGCGCCGGGGCCGGGGCGCACTGACGGCGAGCGTCAGCCGGCGGGCCGTGTCTCCGGCGCCGGTGCGGGCACCGCGGCCGGCGCCGGAGTGGCGGGAACGGCGAGTGGCACCTGCTGCACCGGTGCCACGCCGAGCGACGGTGTCATGCCGGTTGCCGGGGTCAGCTCGCTGATCGAGTTGATCCGGTCGACGAAATAGCGCGTCTCGCCGAAGCAGCTCGTCGGTATCCCGGGGTGTTCGGTGTAGTGCAGCTGGACCCGCTGACCGACGGCCTTGGCCATCTGCGCTGCCACCGCCTCGTCACGGACCGAGAAATGCCACACCTCGGGCGCGACGCCCGCGACCACGTACAGCGCAAGCTCGCCCTCGTAGGTCTTGCAGACCCAGCCCTTGTTGGAGAACTTCTGCAGCAGGCCCGCGCGTTCGCCGCTCGAGTAGGTGTACCACAGCGTGAACCAGGTGTAGAGCGCAAGCCCGATGGCGAGCATCAGCAGGGCACCGCCGAAGAACCGGGTCGCGGAGCGGCCGATGCGGGCGGCGGCGGAAGGATCGTTGGGCACGGTAATTACTCCGGGAGATGGGGAAAGCGGCAGGGATTATGGCCCAAACCCCGCGCAATGCGTTCTAGCGCAGGATTTCCTCGCGCACCGCGTCGGGCTGCGCGGGGTCGTGCAACTCGGTATTGAAGGCGATCAGGAGCATGGGCGACGGTCCCGGGTTGCCGTAGGCGTGCACCACGCCGGGTGGAATGGTCAGTCGCCACACCTCGCCGTCCGGCACCGTCAGGTCGTGCAGGATCCCGTCCTCGCGCAGGCGAATGTGGGCGGGTCCCCGGACCACCGAGACCTCGGTGCCGACCCGGTGGTAGTGGTTGCCGCGCACGCAGCCGGGCTGCGTCAGTACCACGTGGGTGTTGCGCTGCTGCCCCAGGCCCTCGGCGTCGAGTGGCTCAAACAGGGAGCCACGTGCGTCGTCGATGCTGCGGAGCTTTTCAACGCGGGTCAGGGTCGGCGGTGTGGCGTGCATGGCGGGGCCTCGCGAAGGGTCCCGCGATGATAGGCAACACCTCCCCCGGGCGAAAGGCGCGCGTCGCGCGGCGGATCAGCGATCGGGCTTCAGGAGCATCGGGTCGACGGCCGCGAATTCCCGGTGCTGGTCGTGTACCCGGTCCCGGGCCGCCCGGGCGTGGGCGACGAGCGGCTTGCGCCAGTCCCGCCGGCGGCCGAACGCCATCAGCGTGTCGACGCCATCGGCACCGTACCGCCCGGCGCCACGCAGGTGCATCCACGCGGTCAGCCGGCCGAGGTCGGCGGCAAAGGCACCGAGTTCGGTAACGTCCTTCAGCCGCTCGATGTTCATGCGGTCCTCGGTGGGCTGCAGTTCCCGCATGACGTACCAGCGGCGGCCCATGCGCTGCGCGCTCAGCCCGACCGGTGGTACGGCCTGGCCGATCGTCTGCAGCTCCACGGTGCGCGCCGCGTCGGTTTTGAATGGCGCGGCGACCGCCCCGGCGACCAGGCTCGCCGGGCGGGCCTCGGTCTTGAGGTCAACGAGGTGGACTGCGTCTGCGCCGCCAGGCCCCTGCAGCAGCACGACGTAGCGTTCCGAACCGAGCGACGAGGTGCCGGCGATGCGACGGGCGACGTCCAGCACCTTCGACGGCACCGTCCCCGCGGTCGCGAGCTGCTGCATCAGCGCCCGTACCTTGGCGCGTTCCGCCGCCGTCGCGGGCAGCGCGCGGCGGCCGTCCTTGAGCAGGCGGCGGGCGTCGCCGCGGCCCGTCGTCCGGCTCTTGAGCAGCAGGCGCACCCGGCGCCTCGCCAGCTGGCGCAACAGGCTGCGGATCGGGCCGCGCGCGGTGCGCCGCTCGATCCACAGCGGCTTGCCCGTAGCCAGCGTCTCGGCATAGGTATGGACGCAGGCCTCGACGGCCGACTGCCAAGCCTGCCGCGGCCACGTCGACTCGTCGGCCGCGACCATCATCGAGGCCAGCAGCCTGCCAAGGTCCCAGCCCACTGGCGCGAGCGCGGCCTCGTCGAAGTCGTTGATGTCAAAATAGACGAGGCCGTTGCTGCCCCGGTAGGCACCGAAGTTCTCGAGGTGCAGATCACCGCAGAGCCAGCTTCTGGGCCCGCCGGCGAGCACCGGCGGCAGAGGCACGTCGGCGAAATAGAGGAACGGGGTCGCGCGCAGGAAGGCGAACGCCGAGGCCTGTATCTTGGCGTACTTGAGGGCCAGCCGGACGGGGTCGCGACCGCGGTCGTGGTCAAGGATTCGGCGGGCGGTCTCGGGCAGCACGGCGGGCATGGCAGCTTCCTTGGCGCAGCAGCAGGTGGACGGCGGCGCCATTAAACGGCACGCTGTCATACGATGGTAACAAAAGGCGGGGTGGGATGCAGGGTCTGACGATCGAAGCGACGGACGTGGCGGTGCGGCTCGGCGCGGCGCTCTTGTGCGGCGCGGTCATCGGCATCAACCGCGACCTGCACCGCAAGCCCGCCGGCGTGCGGACCTTCGGGCTCATGACCCTTGGCACCGCAGCGCTGACGGTGGCGCTCGCCCAGTACGGAGATCCGTCGACCATTGGCCGTGCGGTGCAGGGCATGATCACCGGCATTGGTTTTCTCGGCGCCGGGATGATCGTGCGACCGGCGCGCGACAACGGCGCGGTGCACGGCCTGACGACGGCGGCCGCGGTCTGGCTGGCGGCGGCGCTCGCCATCCTCTGCGGTCTCGGGCTGGTCGTGCTGGCTGTCGCGGTGCTCGCCGTCGCGCTGCTGCTGCTCGTACTCGGTCAGCCGCTCGAGGAATTCTGCGCAGGGTTCTTCGCTGCGCGTGACGCAGCGCGCGCC
>CAITAM010000140.1 GCA_903890265.1 uncultured Pseudomonadota bacterium
CGGAATCCAATCCGGGGCCCGGATCGGCACCGTGCGCGCGTTCCAGAAAACGCAGCGCCAGGCCGCCACCGACAGCCTCACCGGTCTCCTCAACCGGCGCTCGCTCGAGGACGCGGTGCGCGGCATTGCGGCCGACCGGCAGGCCTACGCCCTGCTGCTGGCGGACCTCGATCACTTCAAGAAACTGAATGACACCCGCGGCCACGACGCCGGGGACAACGCGCTGCGGCAGTTCGCCGACGTCCTGCGCAAGTCGCTGCGGGGCCACGACATCGCCGCCCGCTGGGGTGGCGAGGAGTTCGTCATTGTCCTGCCGGGACTCGCCGCCCGCGGCGCGCTCGAGGTCAGCGAGCGGATCCGGGCCAACCTGGCGGAAGCGCAGCTCGTCGGTGGTTCGCCGGTGTTCACGGCCAGCTTCGGCGTGGCGGATTCCGCCATGTCCGAGCGCTTCGACCAGCTCGTGCGCATCGCCGACGACGCGCTCTACTCGGCGAAGGGCGAGGGCCGTGACCGGGCCGTGATCGGCAGTGCGGCGAACCTGAACCCCGGTGTGCCGCGCCGCGACACCGAGCACCACGCGAGCGTCGACCTCGCGCGGGTCGCCAACGGTGGATAGCCGTTCGGCCTGATGCCGGTCGCCGAAACTTAGGGTCTTTCTTATCAACAACTTCAGATCCGGTCGCCACCGACGATACGGGACCTATGGCACTCTGGCCCACCCTGCCTAAGCCGCTACGCTGGGCCGCCGCGCCGGCGAGTCCCGTGGCTTCTGCCCTGCTCGGCGCGCTGCTGTCGTGGGGCACGGCCGTGGGCGGCATTGCGGTCGTCGACCTCATCGTCCGTGAGATCCTCCTCGAGGTGGTGCGCAACAACCTGCTGCACACGGTCACCTCGACCGCGGCCCTGATCGACGGCGACGACCTCTCGCAGTTCACCCGGCCGGAGCAGGACGGGAGTCCCGCCTACCAGCAGGCCGTTCGCCCCCTCAAGGCCCTGCTCGACGGCAACCCGGACGTGCGCTTCGCCTACGTTGGTGCGGTCGATCGCAACGGCGAGACCATGCATTTCATCCTCGACGGGACGCCCGCCGACGCGGTCGACGAGGCGGGCCAGAAGCTGCACTCGCGACCCCAGGACAGCGATCTCGCGAGCCCGACCGAGCGCGAGGTCACCCGCACCCACCAGCCGACGGTCGAGACCGAGCCGACCAAGACCGCGTGGGGCTTCGGTCTGCACGCCCAGGCGCCGGTATTCCGTCGCGACGGCAACCTCGCAGGCTTTGTCGGGGTGACGCTGAGCGCCGATCACTACCATGCGCTCATCCGCCGCGTCGACCTGTCGGCCGCCATCGGTATCGCGATCGGTGCGCTGCTGGCGGCGCTTAACGCGGTCGGCATCTGGAACGCGCAGACCGCGCGGGCGCGGGTCGCGCATCGCCTCAGCCAGTCCCAGGCGCAGCTTCGCCGCGCGCAGGCACTCGCCAACCTCGGCATCTGGCGCTGCCGCAGCGACGGCCAAGGCGGCGAGGTGTCGGAGACGCTCTGCGAACTCCTCAAGGTCCCGGGCCCCGTGACGGCGCCGCTCGCCGTCTACCGGCGCGCGGTGCACCCGGACGATCGCCTCGCGGTCGACCAGTGGCTCGTCTCGCTGACGAATCCGGGCGACCACAGCACGCTCGATCACCGTTTCCTGATCGACGGCACGATCCGCCATGTCCGCGCCATCGCCGCGGTCAGTGCGCTCGACCCCAAGGGCGGGACCGAACTCGAGGGCATCGTGCTTGACCTGACCGACGTCAAGATGGCGTCGCTCGAGACCCTGAAGGCCAAGGAGGCCGCCGAGGCCGCCAATCGGGCGAAGAGCGAGTTCCTCGCCAACATGAGCCACGAGATCCGCACGCCGATGAACGGCTTGCTCGGGTTCGCCGCGCTGCTGCAAGACACCAAGCTCGACGCCGAGCAGCAGGAGTTCGTGCACACCATCGAGGCGTCGGGCAAGTCGCTTCTCGCGCTGCTGAACGACATCCTCGACTACTCGAAAATCGAGGCCGGGCATCTCGTGGTCGAGCGCGAGCCGTTCTCGCTGGCCGAGGTCATGGCCGAGGTCACCGCGACCTTCTCCGCGGCCTTTCTCGAGAAAGGGCTCGACCTCATCGTCGACTACCGGCTCGCCGCACCGCGCCGGGCGATCGGCGACCGGTCCCGGATGCGCCAGGTCGTCAGCAACCTCATCGGCAATGCGCTCAAGTTCACGGCCACCGGCCACGTGCTGGTCGAGGTCGTGGCGGACGGGGCTGCGGTCCTCGTCAACGTCCGTGACACGGGCATCGGCATGAGCCCCGAGGTGCAGTCACGCCTCTTCCAGAAGTTCATGCAGGCCGACACCAGCACCACCCGCACCTACGGCGGTACGGGCCTTGGCCTGTCGATCAGCAAGCACCTCGTGCAGCTGATGGACGGCGAGATCGGCGTGACGAGCGTGCCGGGCGAGGGGTCGACGTTCTGGGTCCGGGTCCCTGCCGAGGCGGGCACCGCGATCGCGGGTGACGCGACGACGGCCGAGCCCGCCGAGCGCTGGCTCGTCATCGAGAGCCGGGCGCTCAAGCGCTCGATCCTGACCGGCTGGCAGCCACGCCTTCGCGGCACCCTCGAGTTCCTGGACAGCGCGGCCGACGTCATGGCGCGCCTCGAGGCGCACGCGAGGGCGGGCGTCCCCGTCGGCGCCGTGATCTTAGACCAAGCGGTCGCCGGAATGGCTGAGGGGACGGTATTCGAACACGTCAGGCGCGACGAGCGGTTCTTTCACGTCGCCCTCATCAACCTGACGAGCCGCGCGCACTGCCGCGGCTCGGGCGCGCAGGGCGAGCGAAACACCTACGACATCCGGGTGCCGA
>CAITAM010000141.1 GCA_903890265.1 uncultured Pseudomonadota bacterium
AGTGGTGGCCAGGAGTGGAATCGAACCACCGACACGCGGATTTTCAGTCCGCTGCTCTACCAACTGAGCTACCTGGCCGCAGGCAGGACCCCGCGGACGGCGGGGTCGCGTATTAGACCGGCCCGGCCGGGGTCCGTCAAGGCGCGGGCGGGACGAAGGCGTCGGGCGGCGCTGAGCCCTGACCGAACAGGAACTTTTCGAGTTCGGTCGTGAGGAATCGGCGCGCTTTGGGCTCGTACGGGGTCAGCCGGTACTCATTGATCAGCATCGTCTGGTGCGCGAGCCAGCGGGCCCAGGCCTCCTTCGACACGCCGGCGTAGATCCGCTCCCCAAGCGCGCCCGGGAACGGCGGCCGGTCGAGCCCCTCGGCCTCGGCTTTCAGCAACACGCACTGGACGGTTCGGGACATGGCGGGGGCCTTTCAGGGTGCGGAGGGCGGGTTTGTCGCGAGCGCCCGGAGGAGTCCGGCCACGGGCGCAGCAAGCCCAAGGGTCAGCGGCACGCTGGGGTTATACCAGACCACCGCCGGCTCCTGCACCGCGGCGGCCCGGCCGCTCACGGTCGCCACCAGCGGTTCAATGTCGAGATCGAAATGGCTGAAGGCATGGGCTATCGGCGCCCAGCGGTGGGTCGGGCCGGCACCCGTGAACGCGCTGTCGAGGGCCGCCTCCGCGGCGCTGACGTCATCGAATTCCGGGAAGCCCCACAGGCCGCCCCAGAGGCCGGCGGCGGGGCGCTGTGTCAGCAGGTAGCCGTCCGGGCCACGGGCGACGAGCCAGACCACGCGCCGGCGCCGCCGCTGGCCCACCGCCGCGCGGCGGCCGGGCAGTTCAGCCACCCGGCCCTGCGCGAGCGCCCGGCAGCCGCTTGCCACCGGACAGTCGGCACAGCGTGGCCGACTGCGGCTGCACAGGGTGGCGCCGAGATCCATGATGGCCTGCGTGTAGTCGGCCACCCGCACCGCGGGTGTCACGCTCTCGCTGGCAGACCAGAGCGTCGCGACCACCGCCGCGCTGCCCGGCCAGCCGTCGATCGCGAACCAGCGCGCGAGGACACGCTTGACGTTGCCGTCCAGGATCGCGTGGCGCTCGCCGTGCGCCTGCGCCAGTATCGCGGCGGCCGTCGAGCGTCCCACACCGGGCAGCGCCTGCCAGCCATCGACCGTCGCCGGAAAGTGCCCGCCGTGTTCGGCGACGATCCGCTCCGCCGCGCGCTTCAGATTGCGCGCGCGCGCGTAATAGCCGAGCCCGGACCAGAGGTGCAGCACGTCGTCGAGCGGCGCCTCGGCCAGCGCCTCGACCGTGGGGAAACGCGCGACGAAGCGCTCGAAGTAAGGAATCGCGGTCGCGACCTGCGTCTGCTGCAGCATCACTTCCGACAACCAGACGCGATAAGGCGTGCGCGGCTCCTGCCACGGCAGGTGGTGTCGACCGTGCCGGTCGAACCAGTCGAGCAGGCGCGGCGCGAAGTCAGCCGGGGCCATGCCAACCTGCCGGCCACGACCGCCCACGGGCGAGAGCGCCGCCCGCCCGCCTGCTCTCAACCCCGACTGCCCGAGTCGCCCGATTCACGCCGCGCAGTGTAGCGCGACGCCATCTGCGTCAGGCAGGCGTCAGGCAGTGGCGACCTTCGGTCGGCTGTATTCGCCGATACGCGCCAGCGCCGCCGGGATGAGCTGTGCGGCCATCGGCCGGCCGAGCAGGTAGCCCTGCAACCGGTCGCACCTGGCCTCGCGCAGGAAGTCGACGGTCGCCATCTGCTCCACGCCCTCCGTGCAGACGGTCAGGCCAAGGTTGTGCGCGAGATCGATGATCGAGCGCGTGATTGTGCGCGCCTCGGAGCTCGCATGCAGCTCCATGCCGAGCGACCGGTCGATCTTGATTTCGTTGAAAGGCATCTTGTAGAGCTGCGTCAGCGACGAGTGGCCGGTGCCGAAGTCGTCGAGCGAGAGGCCGAAGTTCTTGACGCGCAGGCGCGTCAGGATGTCGCGGGTGAGACCCGGGTCATCGAGCGCCGCCGTCTCCGTGATCTCGATCGTCAGCTCGGAATTCGGCACCTTGTTGGTGCGCATCAGCTCCGACAGGCGATCCGGGAAGTCTAGATCCTTGACCAGCAGCGGCGACAGGTTCACCGCGAGGCTGAGCTTCTGACCCTGACTGCGCCAGCTGGCGAGCTGGGCGACGCTGTTTTTCAGCACGAAGTCGGTCAGCGCGCCGATCAGTCCCGTCTGCTCCGCGAGCGCGATGAAGCGATCCGGCATGACAAGGCCGAGGGTCGGGTGGTTCCAGCGCACGAGCGCCTCGACGCCAACCGGCACGACGCCGCCGTCGATCAGGAGGTCCGCCTGCGGCTGGTAGTAGACCGCGAGTTCACCCTTGTCGATGCCCTGACGCAGGTCGCGCTCCGTGGGCTCCTGGGCATTGACCATCTGCGCCTTCAGCACCGCCTCCAGATCCGGCAGCGCCAGCGGCTTTTGCAGCGTACCGATCATGTTGAGGCCCTGGGTAAGCCCGAGCTGCTCGACACTGGTCAGCACCCGCGAGTCCATCCCGCTCGAGATCAGGATCGGTGCACGCGTACCGTAGGTCGCGAACTCCCGGATCACCTCGACACCGTCCATGTCCGGCATCTGCAGGTCGAGAATCACCAGACTCGGATCGAATTCGCGCAGCAGACTGAAGGCGCGCTGCGCATTGTCGGCCGTCGCCACGCGGTAGCCGACGAGCTCGGCGACCGTCGCCACGAAATCCAGGATGTCGGCCTGGTCATCGACGACCAGCAGGCGATTGATATCAGACATGAGACGCAGACTCCTTTGCTAACGCATAGCGTACGACCGCTACGATGTCCGTGGCGGCCGGGGGCGCGGCGATTCCTGCCGGAGCAGGCCGCACCCAGGAAGCCGTGGACGGCACTACTTGGATGGATGGATTGATGAGACGAATACGGTCGGCGAACGCGACGGGGCCGAGCTCGCCCGGCGGCAGGTCGCCAAGCAGCACGAGATTGGGTGGCGACGGTCCGGCAACCACGGAGAGGGCCGTGTCGATGGCGCTGGCGACCGACACCTCGAAGCCGCCTTCGCGAAGCAGGTCCGCCGACTCACCGGCGCGGGTCTCGCTGGCATCGACGACGAGCACGCGCCCGTGGCGCATGAGGGCGGTGTCCTCGGTCTTGAGCTCCGTCGCCGTGTGGCGCGGGAACAGCAGCCTGACCGTGGTCCCCACACCCGGCTTGCTGTCGATCACCGCGGTACCGCCGGCGCGGACCGCGAAGCCGTAGACGATGGACAGGCCAAGGCCCGTGCCTTTGCCAGGTTCCTTGGTGGTGAAGAAAGGCTCGAACGCCTTGCTGATGACCTCAGGCGGCATGCCGCAGCCGGTGTCAACGACGGCAATCTCGACGAAATCCCCCGGCGGCAGGGCCGCGATGCGCGCGCCTTCCGGCGACGCCGCGGGGATATTGCGGGTGGTCAGCGTCAGCATCCCGCCCTTGGACATCGCATCGCAGGCGTTGATCGCCAGGTTCAGCAGTGCATTCTCGAGTTCGCCGACGTCGACGCACAGCGGCCAGACACCGGCCTCGAGCGCGACGCCGAACTGGATCGTCGTGCCAATCGTACGGGTCAGCAGGTCTTCAAGTCCCTGCACCACGGCGTTGACGTCGATGGGTTTCGGCATGACCGTGTTGCGTCGGGAGAAGCTGAGGAGCCGCCGCGTGAGGTCGCCGCCGCGATTGGCGGCGCCGAGCGCCGTGCCGATCCGCGCCCGGAGCGGCGAGTCGGCTCCGACTTCGCGCTCCAGCAGCTGCAGATTGCCGATGATGACCGACAGCAGGTTGTTGAAATCGTGCGCGACGCCACCGGTCAGGCGACCCATCGCTTCCATCTTCTGCGCCTGCAGCAGCTCCATTTCCATGCGCTTGTGCTGGGTCACGTCGCGGGCGACGGAGAAAAACCCGACCACGTCGCCGGCAGTCACGTGCGGGACGTACGACACGGCAACGTCACTGACGACACCGTCGCGGACAAGCTGCGTGTCAAAGTCCACGCGCCGCCCCCCGAGGACGGCCTGCACCCGGGGTTTCAGGGCAGCGTAGCCTTCGTCATCGGTCAGTTCAGCCAGGCGCCGGCCGCGCATCGCGCTCAGCGGCTGACCGAGCCACTCCTCGCCGGTCCGGTTGACGAACATCAGCTCGCCGCGGTCGTTAACGTAGGAGATGTAGAGCGGCACCGAATTCAGCACCATGCGGTAGAAGGCGTCGTTGTCCTTGAGCGCACGCATCGCGACGTCCACGCCGGTGCAGTCGGTGTGGGTGACGATCGCGCCGCGGCCGGTCGCGGTATCGAACGGCTGCACGCGCATCTGCAGCGCGCGGTCAGCCCCATCAAGATCGGTCGCGCGGTAGTCGAGGATGAATTCCGCGTCGCCGTGCAACAGCACCCGTTCGACGCCGGCGGCGGCCTCGACCGCCGATGCGCAGCGGTCGGTGGCGGACCGGCAAAGGGAAACGTAGTGTTCGCCGAAGCCAAAGCGCAGCCCCATGAGGCCGCTGGCGGAGGGCCATTCGGCCCAGGTGCGATTGAGCTCGACGATTTCACCCCGCTCGTTCAGGACGGCAATGCCGGAGACGAGCGCGTCGAACGTGGAGCGCAGGACGGCCTGGCCACGGCGCACGTCCTCGAGCTGGCGACGCTGCCGGGTGGTGTCTTCGAGCGTGCCCGCCATGCGCGTCGGCAGGCCGGAGTGCTCGCGGCCCGCCGCGCCCCGCAGGCGCAGCCAGCGCTCGGGGTGGGATTCGCGCACGCGGACTTCGATGTCAAACGGCTGCTGCTGTTCGAGGTGGCGGCGAATCGCGCTCAGGAAGGGCGCCCGGTCGTCGTCGTGCAGTCGCTCGTGCAGCGCCCTGACGGTGGCAGAGACGTCGCGGTGGTGGGCACCGAGGAGGTTCGCGGCGGCACCGTCGTACCAGGCGCTGCCGCCGACGAGGTCCCATTCCCAGTGACCGAGGCCGCCGGCGGCCGCGGCGCGACGCAGCGCCTCGGTCGGCTCGGCGTCGTCGTGGTCGCTGTCGCTGTCACTCTCGGCGTCGTGGACGGAGTCGTGCCGCTCGGACAATTCGATGAGCCGCCAGTGCGATTGGCCGGCGACGCGGCGGATGCGCACCTGCATCGGACGGCTGCGCTGGCGCGTGGCGAGCTCGACCTCGCGCTCCCAATCACCGGCGGAACCTGCCGCCTCGATGAGGGCGCAGAGCGGAGCACCGAGGGCGGGGATGTCGCCGAGGCGGACTTCGCTGGCCGCATCCAGCAGGTGTTCCGTCAGGGCCTGCATGGTTTCGTTGGCGTAGCGCGTCAGCGGACCGCCGGTTGCGAGCTCAACCAGCAGGATCGCTTCCGGCAGGGTATGGACGGCCGCATCCAGCAGGGCGAGATCCACCCCGCCACCGGGAGTAGCCTCTGGGCGTGGCGGATTTTGGGTCGCGGAATACATGCAGTCAGTTGCCGGCTCGGGTTATCGGGGCCTTGCCCACCTCAGTACTTGTCGGCCTGGCATGCGCCGTCTTGAAGCCGACCGGTGCTGAAAAACTCGCTTTATCGGTTGGGCG
>CAITAM010000142.1 GCA_903890265.1 uncultured Pseudomonadota bacterium
AGGCGCCGGACAGCGGATTGACGATCGACAGCAGCGCACCGAACGCGAGAAGAAAGGTCGCCAAGAAGGAACTCCGGTCGCGAACGGCGGAACGGCCGCGCGCGGATCGAGTGAGGGGCCCGCCGGGTCGTTCCGGGCAGGCCCTCATTCTATCGAAAACCGGCCGCTTGTCCGGTGCGGCGCGCGGCCTTGCCGATCGGGCGACGTCAGCCGTGCCGCGCCGGCTATGATTGCCGCGGGCGGCCGCGGGTCGCGCGGGCAACGGGCGGGGGCGAGCGGACGTGCAGAGCGGGACCGGGCCACTGTTGACGAGCGGGCTCGCCCTCGAGCTCGAGCACGCGCGCAGGGCCCGCGCGGACACGCTCAGCGCGTCGTTCGATCTCGGCCGGAGCGTGGTCACGGTCCGCCTCGGCGCCGAGGACTGGGCGTTCGGCACGGCGCGCTTTCCCTACCCCGGGACGCTGAAGGAGCGCACGGTCTACGCCTGGCTTGATGGCGCGTTCACGGCGGTGTCGCGCTACGGGCGCTCGCTCGTCAAGCTGGTCCCGACCGACTGGGGCCCGCCGACGTTCGAGATCGACGGGATCAAGATGCTGCCCACCGCGCGGCTGTCACCGGTCGAGGACGCCCGGGCCAAGGTGGCGCTGGTCCGGCCGGCGGGCCGGCGCCTGCTCGACACCTGCGGCGGCCTCGGCTACTTCGCCGCCGAGGCGCTCGCGGCCGGGGTCGGCTCGGTGCTGTCGTTCGAGGCCAATCCCGACGTCATCTGGCTGCGCCGCCTCAACCCCTGGTCGCCGCCGGAGGGCGGGGCGCTTGAGCTTCGCCTCGGCGACGTGGCTGCCGCGATCGCCACCCTGCCGGACGGCGCGTTCGAGGCCGCGCTGCACGATCCGCCGCGCTTTGGCATCTCCGGTGACCTGTACTCGGCGCACTTCTACGGCGAGCTGCGCCGGGTGCTCTGCCGCGGCGCACGACTGTTCCACTACACCGGCACGCCGAACCGGCTGACGAGCGGACGAGACGTGCCCGGGGAAGTGCTCAAGCGCTTGACGGCGGCCGGTTTTTCGGCAGAACGGGCCCTCGACGGCGTGCTCGCGGTTCGCCGCTGAGCGGCGCCTGCGGTTCGACGGCGCGGCGGGGGTGTGCGAACCTTCCGGGCCCGTTCCCGGCACGCGCGCCCGCGCGGCCGGCCCACTGCGAGGAATCTGTCATGGTTAAGGTTGTCGACGTGCCCGCGATGGTGCGCCTGCTCAAGGGCCACGGCGTCGAGCGCTTTCTGGCGGAACTGACCGATTACATCAGCGACGACTTCCGGCGCTGGCCGGCGTTTGACAAGTCACCGCGTGCCGCCACCCATTCGAAGGACGGCGTGATCGAGCTGATGCCGACCTGCGACGGCGTGCTGTACGGCTTCAAGTACGTCAACGGCCACCCGGTCAACACGCGGCACGGCAAGCTGACCGTCACGGCGTTCGGCGTGCTGGCGGACGTGGCGTCCGGCTACCCGCTGTTCATGGCCGAGATGACGCTGCTGACGGCCTTGCGTACCGCGGCGTCATCGGCGCTCGCGGCGCGCCACGTCGCCCGGCCGGAGTCACGGGTGATGGCCCTGATCGGTACCGGCGCGCAGGCCGAGTTCCAGGCGCTCGCGTTCAAGGCGGTGCTCGGCATCGAGCGGATCCGCTATTTCGATCTCGACCCGGCGGCCATGGTGAAGTTCGCCCGCAATCTCAGTGAGTCGGGGCTGATCCTCGAGGCCGCGACCTCGGCGGCCGATGCCGCGGCAGGCGCTGACATCCTCACGACCGCAACGGCGGCGAAGACGCGCACCGAACTCGTGACCGCGGCCATGGTGCGGCCGGGTATGCACATCAACGCCATCGGCGGCGATTGCCCGGGTAAGACCGAGGTCGCCCCGGACGTCCTCGGCGGCGCGCGGATCTTCGTCGAGTACACGCCGCAGACGCTCATCGAGGGCGAGATCCAGGCCCGCGACGGTGCCTTCGACGTGACCGAACTGTGGGAGGTCATCACGGGCAGCCGCCCGGGCCGGCGCAACGCCGCCGAGGTCACGCTGTTCGACTCGGTGGGCTTTGCCATCGAGGATTTCGCGGCGCTGCGTTACGTGCACGACCTCGCCACCGCGCGCGGGGAGACCGTCGAGCTCGACCTCGTGCCCGGCGTCGCCGATCCGAAGGACCTCTTCGGCCTGCTGCGCTGACGGGGTCTCATCTCGCCCGCGGCAACCCACCACCCGCAGCCGGGCGTAGGTACTTTCCGCAATCCGGCGCCTGGCGTTAAACCCGCGCGGCGCCGGCCCGATAACTAGCGCTGGGGAGGTCGGCTGCTGCCGCGCTCGCGCGCCGCTGCACCGCCCCCGCGGCGGTCAGTGTCGGGAGGTGGATCATGAACGGGTTGCGACCAAGGGGTGCTGGCCTGCGGCTCACGGGGGTCTGCGGCCTCGCGCTCCTGCCTTTCCTCATCTGCCTCGTATCCGGCGGCGTCGGCGGTCCCGCGCTGTGGCTCGCCGTGGGCGCGGCGCTCGCCGCG
>CAITAM010000143.1 GCA_903890265.1 uncultured Pseudomonadota bacterium
CCCTGTTCCTCGAGCAGCAGCACGAGGCGCTCGATGCCGAGCGCCCAGCCGACGGCCGGGGTGGGCGCGCCGCCCAGCTGCTCGACGAGGCCGTCGTAGCGCCCACCCGAGCAGACCGCATTCTGGGCGCCCCAGGCGCGCGTCACCCACTCAAAGACCGTCCGGCTGTAGTAGTCGAGCCCGCGCACGAGCCGCGGGTTCACCGTGTAGGGCACGCCCGCGTCGTCCAGCCGGGCGCAGAGCCCCTCGAAATGGACCTGCGACTCGGGGTCAAGGTGCTCGGTGAGGCGGGGCGCACCGGCAATCAGCTCGGCCAGCGCCGGGTTCTTGCTGTCGAGGATCCTGAGCGGGTTGCCGCCGAGGCGCCGCCGGCTGTCCTCGTCCAGCGCCGCCTCGTGACGGGTGAAGTACTCGACGAGCAGGGCCCGGTAACTGCGCCGCGCCTCGGCGGTGCCGAGCGAATTGATTTCGAGCGCGAGCCCCTCGACGCCGAGCCGCTGCCACAGGCGGTGGGTGATCAGGATCAGTTCGGCATCGATGTCAGGACCCTCAAAGCCGTAGGCCTCCGCATCGATCTGGTGGAACTGCCGGTAGCGCCCTTTCTGCGGCCGCTCGCCGCGGAACATCGGCCCCGCGGTGTACCAGCGGTGCCGCTGGTTGTGGATGAGTCCGTTGGAGATCGCCGCGCGTGCGATACCGGCCGTCGCCTCGGGGCGCAGCGTGAGCCAGTCGCCGGAGCGGTCCTCGAAGGAGAACATCTCCTTTTCGACGATATCGGTGAACTCACCGATGGCGCGCTTGAAAAGACCCGTCTGCTCGAGCACGGGCAGGCGGATTTCGAGGTAGCCGTAGGCGGCGAAGATCTCGCGCGCGACGCGCTCGACGTGCTGCCACGCGGCCGTGCGTTCCGGCAACACGTCGTTCATGCCGGTAATCGGCGCAATCGGCTCCATGGAGTCCCCCGGCTGAGAATTGGTGGCGGCTGGCGGGCCGCCCTAGTACAGCGTGCCGTGCTGATCGACGTTATAGAGCGCGGTATCGCCGCGCCGGAACTCGGGACCCGGGCTGAGCAGAGCCCCGTCGAGGGTGACGCGGACGACGTCCGCCTTACCGATCAGCACGCGCCACGGCCCCTTGCCGACCAGCGTGCGCGTATCACCGGCATGGAGCATCGCGCGGAACTGGCGATTACCGTCCGCGCCGGTCACCTCGACCCAGCTGTCGCCGCTGAGTTCGAAGGCGAGACGCCGTGCGCTGCCGGCAGCCTCGGGGCCGGACACCGCGAGCGAGGGCGCCGCACCCTCGGCAGCGGTCGTCGCGGCCGGTGCGACCGTCGGACCGTCCGGCTCGCTCAGCACGGGTGCGGTCACCGCTGCGCCGGGCGCGGTAGCTGCCGGCGGGGCTTGGTTGCCGGGGGTGTCGGGGGTTTCGGCCGCAGGCACTGCCTGCGCGGTCTGCGGCTGCACCGCGGCCGTGACGGCGCGCGGGGCTGGCGCGGCATTGCGTCCGTGCCACCAGAAGAACGAGCCGATGACGACCAGCAGCGTCGCCGCGATGCCGAGCGCCGACTGAATGCGCGACCAGTCGCGCACGCGTGGCGCGGCCGTCGTCAGCGGCACGTGGCTCGGCGGTGGCGGACGGCTGCCGAGCGTATCGAAGTCGGCGAGGAGGTCCTCGGTCGACAGACCAAGGAACGCCGCATACTTGCGCAGGAATCCCCGGGCATAGACGGGTGCGTCGAAAGCCTCGAAGCGGTTCGACTCCATGGCCTCGACCAGGTGCTTCTCGACCTTGAGCGCCTCGACCACGTGGCTGAGACCTAGACCCGCCGCCTCGCGCGCAGCCCGCAGCCGGCCGCCCGGCGCCGTCAGCACCGGCAATACGGTGACGTTGTCCTCGGCCGGCGGCGACTCCTCGCCCCCGAGATCCATCGGCTGCGTCTCGCTCATGGGCTCGCGGCCTCATTGAGCTCGCGGACCTGCGGCGCATCCGGGAATTCCCGCCGCAGCCGGTCACCGTATTCCTTGGCCGCCCGTGCATCCCCTGCCGACTTCTCGATCTTGAATCCGAGCAGCAGTGCTTCGGCACTGGGCGGTGAGGTACCAAGCAGCCGGCTCAGGAAGCCGCGCGCCATGATCATGTCCCCGCGCGTGTAGCCCAGGTCCGCCATCTGCAGGAGGGCATCGGAATAGGCGCCGTTGATCTCGAGCGCCTTGCGAAAATCCTGCTCCGCGCGCTCGAGATTCTTGCCCTGGCGGGCGCAGACACCAGCATTGGTCAGGGCGACTTCGGGGGTCGCGTAGCGGCGATTGCTCGCCGTCTCCTCGAGAAGCTTCTGGCCGCGATCAAAGGATCCGCGCCGGCAGAGGAAACCGCCGTAGTTATTGGCGCGGTTCGGGTCGCTGGGATCGGCACGCATCGCTGCCTGGTAATGCGTGCTGGCCTTGTCGTACTCGCCGACCTGGTCGTAGAGGAGCGCCGCGGCCGTCTGCACGTCCGGATCACCGGCGTTCTCGCTGAGCGCGCGCTCGATTTTCTGCTGCGCGAGCGCGACATTGCCGCGCTGAAGATAGGCAATACCGAGCTGGGCGTTCAGTTTCGCGGCCGTGCTGGCCTTGGACTCGCGAGCCTGGGGCTCCGCGGTCAGCGCCGCACTGGCCGCACTGACGAGCAGGCAGAGGCAGACGAGCGCCACTCTCACGGCAGCACCGCGCCGGGCTGCACTACCACGCCGAAGGATTTGCTGCCGAGCCTCGCGGTGACGCGATCCTCGACCTGGCCGGCGAGCTGCCCGCAGGCAGCATCGATGTCATCGCCGCGGGTGCGGCGTACCGTCACGGTGATCGCGTGCTCGTGCAGCAGGTCGCAGAAGCGCGCGATGGCCTCCCGGCTGGAGCGCCGGTACTGATTGCCGGGAAACGGGTTGAAGGGAATGAGGTTGACCTTCGCCTCGCGGCCGCGCAGCAGGCGCGCCAGCTCGATGGCGTGCTCGGGCCTGTCATTGATTCCGTCGAGCATGACGTACTCGAACGTGATGCTGCGGCCGTTCTGCGCATCGAGGTAGTGCCAGCACGCCTCGAGCAGTTCCTTGATCGGATGGCGTCGGTTGATCGGCACGAGCTGGTCGCGCAGCGCGTCATTGGGCGCGTGCAGCGAGACCGCCAGCGCGCAGTTGGTGTCCTCGGCAAGACGATACATCTGCGGCACGAGACCCGAGGTCGACAGGGTCACCCGCCGGCGCGACAGGTCAAAGCAGAGATCGTCCATGAGGACGGAGAGCGCCGGCAGCACGTTCTTGTAGTTCGCGAGCGGCTCGCCCATGCCCATGAGCACGACGTTGGTCACCGCACGGGCGCCATCGTCATCCGCGCCGAGTCGCTGGTTCGCGAGCCACACCTGGCCCACGATCTCCGCGGTCGAGAGATTGCGATTGAATCCCTGGGCGCCGGTCGAGCAGAACGAGCAGTCCATGGCGCAGCCGACCTGGCTGGAGATGCAGAGCGTGCCCCGGCCCGGCTCCGGGATGAACACCATCTCAATCGCCTGCAGCGGGGAAGTCGCCGACTCGCCCGCCGCGGCGGCCCGCAGGACCCACTTGCGGGTACCGTCGTGCGACACGGTCTCGCTCAGGATCTCGGGCAGCCGGACCTCCGCAACGGCGGCCAGGCGCTCGCGGAAGCTCTTCGCAAGATCGGTCATCTCGGCGAAGTCGCTGACCCGGCGCTTGTACAGCCAGGTCAGCAACTGCCGGGCGCGGAACGGCTTCTCACCGAGCGCGGTCACGAACTCGGTGAGGGCCGCCCGGTCGAGACCGAGCAGATTGGTCCTAGCCTCCACGACGGCATTCATGCGGCAGTCTCGGTGCGCGGCAATGCCGCGCGGTTCGGCCTTAACGCGTGCGGCTGCACAGCTCCGTCTCGGCGAAGAAATAGGCAATCTCGCGTGCCGCATTCTCTGCCGAGTCCGAGCCGTGGACGACGTTCTCTTCGATACTGGTCGCCAGATCCGCACGGATCGTGCCGGGCGCCGCCTTCTTCGGATCCGTCGCGCCCATCACTTCGCGGTGCTTCGCAATGGCGGCCTCGCCCTCGAGGACCTGCGCAATGACCGGGCCCGAGCACATGTAGCGCACCAGGTCCTTGAAGAACGGGCGCTCGCGGTGCACGGCGTAGAAGCCCTCGGCCTGGGCGGGCGTCAGGTGCAGCATGCGGGCGGCGACGATCCGCAGACCCGCCGTCTCGAAACGACGGTACACGTCGCCGATGAGGTTACGGGACACGCCGTCCGGCTTAACGATCGACAGGGTGCGCTCAAGCGCCATGGAACACCTCGGGAATGATGGAACGGGAATCAGGGGCGGTGCACCGCGGCCCCGCGCGGGGGCCGGTTCGGTGCACTGTCACGGTAACCCCTAAGTCTATCCCGATCAGCCTCGCCACGCAACGCCGAAAAGACGCGGAAGTGGCCGTACCACAAGGGTTTTTTACCGTCAGAGGCTGAAGCTCTCGCCGCAGCCGCATTCCGCCTTGGCTTTCGGGTTGCGGAACTTGAACGCCTCGTTCAGTCCCTGCTTGACGAAATCGACCTCGGTGCCGTCGACAAAGGGCAGGCTCTCGGCGTCCACCACGACCTTCACCCCCGCCGCCTCGAACACCACGTCGGCCGGCAGCACTTCCTCGGCGTAGTTGACCACGTAGGCGTAGCCCGAACAGCCGGTCTTCTTGATACCGAGGCGCAAACCCACCCCGTGGCCTCTCGCGGCCAGGAAATTCCGGACCCTCTCCGCCGCCGAAGGCGACAACGTCACAGGCATTCCGTGTCCTCTCGGTGTCTGACCCTGCCGTCCATACTACGGTTGACGGGCGCGGAACTGAATAGCCGTGGCGGCGATTGCATCGTCGATCACCAGCAAGGTGCCCAGTTTCTCGGCCGGCGCCGCGAGACGCGTCGCAATAGACCGGATATCGACTGCCGGCGCGGCCGCCGGCTGGCCCTCCAGCACCGCCGCGGCCAGTTCGGTCGCGGCAATGACGTCCGGACAGCCCCTGACCTCGAAGCGGGCGACCGCGATGTGGCCCTGCTCGACCCGCCAGTGCCAGCGGACCTCGCTGCCGGTCAGCGCGTGCCGCGCAGCCCCCGTCAGCCAGCCGGGTCCGCCGCGCCCGGCGCGTGCCGGGGCGCGAAAGAGCGCCTCCATCAGCCGCCGGCCCTCGGCCACCGGCGTCACCCCGTCAGCGCGGTGCGAGCGCGCGCAGGCGCTCGTACTCGGCCTGGACCGCGTCGGCCGCCGCATCGATATCCGCCTCGGTGGTCTGGCAGCCGACACTGAAGCGGATCGTGGCCACCGCCTCCGGGTCGCTGCGACCGAGGGCACGCAGCACGTAGGACGGCTCACCGGAGCTCGAGCCGCACGCCGACCCGCCGGACACGGCAAGCCCTGCCAGCCCAAAGCGCAGCGCCTCACCGTCCACGGCGGCAAAGGTCACGCTGAGGATGTGCGGTGCAAGCGGCGCGCCGGCGCCGTTGCGTGTCGCGCCGTCGAGCGTCGCCAGCCGGCCCCACAGCCGATCGGTCAGCGCCCGCTGCCGCGGCGCCTCG
>CAITAM010000144.1 GCA_903890265.1 uncultured Pseudomonadota bacterium
AGCGATGAGCGTGACCTTCCGCGAACTGGCGGCTCCCCGGTTCTGGCTGGACGTGTTCGCGCACAACCAGAGAGCAAGGGCGCTGTATCGCCGCGCGGGCCTGCGGGAGGAGGGGACTTTGCGCGGCGCCTACCGGTTGCCCGATGGACAGCGGGCCGATCGGGTCGTCATGGCGATCCTCTCGCACGAGTGGGGCGGGCTTTGAGCCGCCATGTCGTGTCGCTGGTGGCGCTGCTCACGGCGACGGTGGCTCAGGCGGACGTGATTACGCGATTCCCGGCGCGAGAGCGCGCCATCGCGCTGACCTTCGATGCCTGCGAAAGCCGTACTCGCGTGCAGCTTGATTCCGCTTTGCTTTCGGAACTGCACGATCTCGGCGTTCCCTTCACGGTTTTCCTGACGGGAAAATTCGTACGGGACAACGAGACGCGCGTCCGGGAACTCGCCGCGGATCCGATGGTGGAGTTCGAGAACCATTCTTTCAGCCATTTTCAGGATATGCGGCAGTTATCCGATGGACAGGTCGTGGACGAAATAACCCGTGCCTCGGCGGTGATCGCGACGGCGACCGGGACGACGCCCAGGTTCTTTCGGTTCCCCGCAGGGCGTCACGACGCAAGAACCGTCGCACTGGCGGAACGAACCGGCCTGCGTGTGGTGCACTGGCGTTTTCCGAGCGGCGATCCGGACCCCAAGCTCACGGCCAAGGCCATCGTCGATGACACGCTGAGCCGTGTCCGTCCGGGCGACATCCTCATATTCCACATCAACGGGCGTGGAGTTCACACGAGTGAGCTGATGCCAGGGCTCGTGATGGCGCTCCGCGAGCGGGGCTATCGTTTCCTGCGGCTTGACGAGGCCCTCGCCGCAACGGTGCCCGGCCGTGCCGGTGGTTCCGCTACTGGTCGTGACTCGCCCGCTCGGCGTCGCATGCCGTCGCCGTGACCGGGCGTACCCGCATTGGCAGCGGGGGATTGCCCTCGCTGCAGAACGTGACCAGCGATTCCGGCAGGTCGGCCGGCCGGCTGTGGCGAAGGGCGTCCTCGGTGATTTCATGGAAGGCGAAGTCGATGCGTCCGTCCGCGTGCGCGACACCCCGGAGGTAGCCGTAAACATGGGTCATGGCGTCCGGACCGCTCGTGACACCCTGGGGCAGGGCGTACCGCTCGGCGCCCGCGGTGCCCACGATCCATCCGGGCAGAACCGCAGCGCCGTGACCCGTGTCCTGCCAGTAAGGGGTGGCGAAGATGTTCGTGAGCAGGAAATGGGAATGGCTGGCCAGCACGTAGACGTGCTTGCCGCGCTTCTGCGCGCGAGCGAGGGCACGGTAGACCCGCTCGCCGGATGTGGCACCTTCTGCCGTGGCACACATGCTGTGCTGGTCGGCAAGGCTGTGCGGCAGTGCCTCGTGCATACCAACGACGATGGTACGGACGTGCCGGTCCTTTACTGCCGCGGCAAGCACCCGATCAAACCACGCTGTCTGCCGCTCATCGAAGGCATCGTCGGTCGCGTTGTCGAGGTTGATGAAGTCCACGACGCCGTGCCGCCAGTGAAAATAGGTGGGTGGCAGGGAATCCGGGCTGCCGTCGCCGGAGTCGCCGTCCTTCTGCCGCTGACGCTTGAGGACCTCGGAGTCAAGGTACGGCCGCATCTGCGCACGAAACTGGTCGCGCGACGAGGGCGGAATCGTTTCGTGATTGCCGATTCCGGGAAAAAACGGCACCGGCCCGAACGCCTGCACCTGATGCTGGATCGCGTCGGCGAGCGCCATCTGCCGGTATTCCTCGAGGGTCGGCGGCGACGCGGGCGGTGAAAACCGGGCTTCGGCGAGCAGGTCCTCGTCCGGCTTGCTGATTTTCCGGTAATCGCCGAGGTGCCAGTAAAAGGCGGCGCCCTCCTGCTTCACGGCCGCGGCAATGGCCGGCATCACGAGGTCACCGCAATTACGGGAATCGCCCGAGACGGCGAAGCTCCAGGTCCCCCGTTCTGCGCCTGCGGCGGGTGAGAGAGTACAAAGGGCCCCGGCGGCAATCGACGCGCAAACGGCGAGAAGGGTGTGGGCTGGCTTTCTGCTCATTGGGTTCGGTCATCCATGTTGGCGACTGGCTCAGAAGACAGCCTGCAGGGAAAGGTAGGCACCGTTCTGGCGTCGCTGGCCGGCGATACTCCCGAGCCGGGCGTACGCCCCCGTCACGGACAGGTGCGGTGTCGGGACAAAGGCCAGTACGACGTCAGAAAAATCGTCTTCCCGGAAGGCGCTGAGGTTACTGGGCTTTTGCCGGTATTCCACCCCCGCGGCGACGGTCCGGGCGACGAAAGCCACGATACTGGCCTCACCGGTCAAATGGTAGCTGCCCCGGTCCCCGCCGAATCCAAGGAGGCCCAACTGGTTCGCGCTGGTTGCCCGTGCCGTGCCGTTGATGACCCACGTGCGGGAGAACGGGCCGTCGATCATGATCTTGGTGGCAGCGAGGTAATAATCGACGCCGCTGGAGCGGGCCGCGCCGACCGCTTGCGGGACTACGGCAAAATCCACGTTCTTCTTCCACTGCAGGCCGGCCGCCAGCTGCGGCCACCAGCGGTCCTGATCGACGACGGCGTCGCCGAGGATCCGGACCTTGATGCCGAGCACATTCTCGTCGATGGTCTGGTTGGGCACGACGTGCCCCAGCGAGAAGTGCAGCCGGGCAAGGGACAGCTCGGCGCGATTGGCGAAGCCAAGGCCAATGCCGCAGCTGCGCAGGGAGAAATCGGACGGGAACACGCCGGTGCAGTACACGGTGCCTCCCGTTTGCGTGTCCGTGCCGAGGCCCGTGATGAGAGCCCAGGGCGTCAGCCCGCCGCCACCGCTGCCCTCAAGGGTAGACAGCCCTCCTGTGGCCGCGAGCCGGTCCGCGTCGGCCCGGCCAGAGGGCAGCACGCTCAGGGCTGCCAGCGCCACCAACCGGTACATTCGGTGTCGGGCGCCGATTGTGACCCGCATCACGGTGCTAACCGCCGCGGCGACGTCCGCCCCGGGGACGGCGCTCCGACGAACCCGCCAACTTGTGAGGTGCTTAACGAGGCTGTGCGGCATGGATTGTTAACATTTCGTCCTATGCCGCGAGGTTATCAAATGCGCTCCCTGGTGACATCGGCCCGTTTCGCGGTCTGCACGGTGCTCTGTGCGACGCTGGTGACGACGGCCTGTCAGGCCGAGACGCAGGGCTCGCTGTACGCAGCACTGGGTGGCAGGTCGGGCGTCCATGCCATCGTTTCCGATCTCATCGACCGGGCGACGGCGTCGCATTCGACCGCGAGATCGTTCGATGGCGCCAATATTCCCAGGATCAAACGGCTCGTCGAGGAGCAGATCTGCGCGCTCAGTAACGGTGGCTGCGAGTACACCGGCGATCCGATGCGCGACGTCCACGCCGGCCACGAAATCTCCCAGTCGGAGTTCTTCGCGTTCGCCGACATGCTCGACCAGATCATGGTGGCGCACGGCGTCAGCCTCGGCGCGCGAAACGCGCTGATCGCCAAGCTCGCGCCGATGGCGCGGGACATCGTCGAGGCACCGCGGCAGAGCCCAGCGCCATGAGTCGCAGACGCGCTGTGGTCGCTCTGCTTGGCGTGGTGCTCTGCGGCAGTGCCTTCGCCGGTGACCTGCGGGTGTCGGTCGTCGACGCGGCGGGGCATCCCCTGAAAGACGCGGTGATCTATCTGCAGGGGGGGGCGCCGATGGCCGCCCCGGCACCGGCACCGGCAGTCATCGACCAGGTTCACAAGCAGTTCGTCCCGCAGGTCTCCGTCATTCAGGTCGGCAGCGCCGTGAGCTTTCCCAACAACGACCAGATCAGGCACTCGGTGTATTCCTTCTCGGAGGCCAAGCCGTTCACGCTGAAGCTGTACGCCGGCAAGCCGCCCGGGCCGGTGGTTTTCGACAAGCCCGGGGTCGTCGTCCTTGGCTGCAACATCCACGACCAGATGGCCGCATGGGTGGTGGTCGTCGACACGCCTTACTTCGGCAAGACCGACGCGAATGGCGACCTGAGCGTTCAGGGGGTAAAGCCTGGCACGTACGAACTGGTTGCCTGGTATCCGATGATGGAGCAGGGACCCACCCTCCAGCCGGTCACGCTTCAGTCGGCCGAGGTCCAGCGCAGGATCCAGCTGCCGGTGACTCCGCTGGCGGGTGGCGGGTGAGATCTCCCGCGCTGTCGCTCCGCTCGAGGATTGCCCTGTCATTCGTCGGGGTATTTGCCCTGGTCGAGCTCGTCATCCTCGTGCTCGTCAATGTCGCCAGTTACGACATTACGCGAGGAAAGATCTCCGAGGAGCTTGACGTCGCAGAGCGCGTGTTCCGGCGCCTGCTCACCCAGGACGCCGAACGGTTAGGGCAGTCGGCGCGGGGGCTCGTCTCCGATTTTGCCTTTCGCGAGGCCGTCGCCAGCGGCGATCGCGTCACGGTGGCGTCGGCGCTCGAGAATCTTGCCAGCCGTATCCAGGCGAGCGGCGGCGCGTACCTGGACAGGCAGGGGGCCGTGATTGCGAGCACGGTGGATCTTGATGGCCCGGCTGCAGCCTTGCTCGCCGACGTCACGCGCGGCGTCGGTACCGCCCGCCCGGGCGCGGATCCGCACCGGATCCTCGTGATCCGGGATAGCGCGTATCAGGTCGTCGCCGCGCCCGTGCGGTCACCCGTCATCGTCGGCTGGGTACTCCTTTTTTTCCCGATCGACAAAACGCTGGCGATGGAATTGAAGCGCCTGACCAATCTCGACGTGACCTTCGTTACGGGCCAGGTGGGTTTACGGCACGTCGCTGCCTCGACGCGGGCGGTGGGCGAGTATGAGTCGCTCGTTCAGCAGCTGCCGGAGGGTCCGGGAAGCAGCGATTGGGTGGGGTCGTTTCCGGACGGGGCCCATCAGGGTCGCGTGATTTCGCTTCAGTCCGGCAGTCAGGGCGGACTCATTGCCGCCATTGACCGTCCGGTGCTCCCGTCGTTGAAGTACTACCGCTACCTGGAGGCGGTGCTCTTTGTTCTCGGTTTGGCAGGTCTTCTCGCGGCGACGCTGGTCAGCGTGCTGGTGGCCCGCGGGATCACCAGGCCGCTCGAGAAGCTGCGCAAGTCGATCGGCGCGATCACGGCCGGGGATTACACGGTTCCGGTGCAGTCACTGCGCGCCGATGAGGTGGGTGCCGTGGCGCAGGGCCTCGAGCACCTTCGGCTGGGGATTCGCGAGCGCGAATCGCGCATTTTGATTCTTGCGTACCAGGATGCCCTGACGGGGTTGCCGAACAGGGTCAGCGTCATCGATCAGTTGCGGGAGCGGATCGCCCGTGCGGAGTCAGCCGGTTCGTCGGTGTCCCTGCAACTGGTCGGGCTTGATCGTTTCCGGCAGGTCAACGACCTGTTGGGCCATGCGGCGGGCGACGGCGTGCTGAAACAGGTTGCAGAGCGCCTGGCGTCCTTTGGCGCCGGGAGCGTGTTCGTGGCGCGGCTTGGCGGTGACGAATTTGCGATGATCGCGGACGATGCGGCCGGGGTAGGCGAGGCGGCGCAGGCGATCCTCGCGCTGCTCGAGCCGCCCTGCACGGTCGGGGCTCAGGCGGTGGACGTACGGGCGAGCATCGGCATCGCGACGTTTCCGGCGCACGGACAATCCGCGGAGGACCTCCTGCGTCGGGCCGATGTGGCCATGCACGTTGCCAAGGGGAGCCGGTCAGGCTGGGCCGTGTTTGATCCAGCGCTCGACTCGGTCCGTAACGATCAGCTGACGCTCCTCGGTGAACTGCAGCGCGCCGTGGATCGTCATGAGCTTGAAGTGTTCTACCAGCCGAAGATGTCGCTTCGCTCGGGTGAGGTGTACGCCGCGGAGGCGCTGTTGCGCTGGCGCCATCCCGAGCGGGGCCGGATCCCGCCCGGGCTATTCATCCCGTTTGCGGAAAAGACCGGCTATATCCGTACGCTCACCCGTTGGCTGGTCAGGGACGTCGCGCGG
>CAITAM010000145.1 GCA_903890265.1 uncultured Pseudomonadota bacterium
CCCGTGATCCGCCGCGCGTTCTGCGCCGTCTGGCCGGTGCCTGCGGTAGCGGAGTCCCTCGCCGCGTGGCCGCTCCCCGGTGCCGGGCGGGCCGTGACGGCCGATCTGCACCTCACGCTGCATTTCCTCGGTGATCTCGACAGCGCGCTGTCCGTGCGCGTGGCCGAGGCGCTCGAGGATCTTCCGCTCGCGCCGTTCACGCTCACACTCGCCCGCCGCGAATTCTGGCCAGGACCCGCGGCGTACGTCGCGGTGCCGGTGGTATTTCCGGCCGGACTCAGCGACTTGCACCAACTACTTGGTGCGCGGCTCGAGCGTCTCGTGCCGGCTTTCGCGCGCCGCGACGAACCGCCGTTTCGGCCGCACGTGACCCTCGGTCGCGGTGCTCCGGGCGGTGCCATCGCTGACATCGACTGCGTGCCGGTCGACTTTCCGGTCGCTGCTGTCACGCTGGCCGGCGCCGCCGCCGCGCTCGGCACCGCCGTCGCCGGCGCGCGCTACCGCCGCTACCAGACAACGCCACTCGGCGCGGCCGCCAGCCGCGAATTATCAGGCGAATAGGCCGGGAATGGACCCCGCGCCGACGGGCGCTTGTGCGATAATTCCTCCTTCAATTTCAGGGGGAAAGACTATGGATGAGAACCGCAAGAAGGCCTTGAGCGCAGCGCTCGGACAGATCGAAAAGCAGTTCGGCAAAGGTTCCGTGATGCGGCTCGGCGACGCCTCTGCGGCCATGGATTTCGATGTCATCCCCACCGGTTCGCTGGCGCTTGACGTGGCTCTCGGTGTCGGAGGCCTGCCGCGCGGTCGCATCGTTGAGATCTACGGCCCGGAGTCGTCCGGCAAGACGACCCTGACGCTTGAGGTGATCGCCCAGTGTCAGAAAGCCGGCGGTACCGCGGCTTTCGTTGACGCGGAGCACGCACTGGACCCGACCTACGCCGAAAAGCTTGGCGTCAACGTCAACGACCTCCTCGTCTCGCAACCGGATACCGGTGAGCAGGCACTGGAAATCACCGACATGCTGGTCCGCTCCGGTGCGGTCGACATCGTCGTTGTCGACTCGGTCGCCGCGCTGACACCGAAGGCCGAGATCGAGGGCGAGATGGGCGAACTGCAGGTTGGCCTGCACGCCCGACTCATGTCACAGGCGCTGCGCAAGCTGACCGGCAACATCAAGCGCTCGAACACCATCGTTATCTTCATCAACCAGATCCGCATGAAGATCGGCGTCATGTTCGGCAGCCCTGAAACGACTACCGGCGGTAACGCCCTCAAGTTCTATGCGTCCGTCCGGCTCGACATCCGCCGCATCGGCGCCCTCAAGAACGGCGAGGAAGTCATCGGCAACGCAACCCGGGTCAAGGTCGTCAAGAACAAGGTCGCACCGCCGTTCCGCGAGGCGGAGTTCGAGATCCTCTACGGGCTCGGCATCTCGCGCGAAGGCGAGCTGGTCGACATGGCGGTGAACAACGGGCTGGTCGAGAAGTCCGGCAGCTGGTACGCCTACCAGGGCGAGCGCATTGGCCAGGGCAAGGACAACGCCCGCACCTACCTGCAGTCGCACCCGGAGATCGCCAAGACCCTCGACGCACAGCTGCGCACGAAGCTCCTCGCGGCGCGGCGCGGTCAGACCGGCGTCGATCCGCGGGCTGACGCCGAGGCCGCCGAGGGCTGAGGATGGCCGTTAATGCCGGACGGAGGGGGCGCGGCTTTGGTGGTCGCGCAGCGCCCGCCAAAGCCCCTGCCGACCCCGAGGCCGCCCGAATTACGGGTATTGGCATGCTGGCCCGGCGCGATCTCGCGCGCCGGGCGCTGCGCGACCGCCTCGTGGAGCGCGGCTACCAGCAGGAGGCCGCGGACGAGGCGGTCGAACTCCTTGCCGGTGAGCGGCTGGTTGACGACGACCGGTTCGTCTCGAACCGGATCGCGAGTCGGGTGTCGCGCGGGCACGGTCCGCGGCGGATTCGCGTCGAGCTCGAGCAGGCGGGCGTCGAGCGTGCGCTCGTCGAGGCCGCCATGAAGGCGAGCGAAATCGACTGGGCGCGGCAGGCCGCTATCGTGCTGGTCCGCCGATTCGGTCCCGAGCAGCCCGGCGATGAGCGCGAACGCGGCATCCGGGCGCGGTTTCTGTACTACCGCGGTTTTGAGGGCGATCACGTC
>CAITAM010000146.1 GCA_903890265.1 uncultured Pseudomonadota bacterium
AGCAGCGCGTCGAGAACCATCGGCCCGCAGGCATCGAGATCCAGCTCGAACGTATCGATCCGCGGCCGCTCGCCGCTCGCCGGATCGAAGCGGTAGATCCTGAAGGTCTTGACGCGCTTGGCACCGGCGGGCGCCTTGTGGACGTGGCCGGGCAGGTCCTTGTAGCGCGAGTTTTCCGGCAGGGTCAGTGCAACCATGGTGGCGTTCCTGTAGGGGCTCTGGCTCAGTACGTACGGGCCTTCGGCGGGATGGGCTCGACGTCCGAGGTCAGCGAATTGAGATGGACCGGGCGGTAATCAATGCGCGCCTTGCCGGCTGCATCAACCCAGCACAGCGTGTGCTTCAGCCAGTTGACGTCGTCGCGGTCCTTGAAGTCCTCGCGCGCGTGTGCGCCGCGACTCTCGTGGCGGTTGGCCGCCGACTCCACCGTCGCCACGGCCTGAACCAGCAGGTTGTCGAGTTCCAGCGTTTCGATGAGGTCGGTATTCCAGACGAGCGAGCGGTCGTTGAGACCGACATCGCCAAACGCGGACACGGTGCCCGCGAGCTTCGCGCAGCCCTCGGCGAGGCTGGTGCCCGTGCGAAAGACCGCCGCGTCGGACTGCATGATCTTCTGCATCTCGAGCCGCAGCGACGCCGTGCTGCGGGCGCCCTTGGCGTGGCGCAGCCGGTCGAGCCTGGCGATGCATTCATCGCCCGCGTTCGCCGGCAGCGCGCGGTGCGGGGTACCGGGCTTGACGGTATCGGCACAGCGGCGCGCCGCGGCGCGGCCGAAGACCACGAGATCGAGCAGCGAATTGCTGCCGAGACGATTGGCGCCGTGCACCGAGACGCAGGCCGCCTCGCCGACCGCCATCAGTCCGGGCACGACCTCGTCGGGATTGCCGGAACGGCCGCTGACCACTTCACCGAACACGTTGCACGGGACGCCGCCCATGTTGTAGTGCACCGTCGGCAGCACGGGGATCGGCGCCTTGGTGACGTCGACGCCGGCGAAGATGCGGGCGGTCTCGGCGATACCGGGCAGGCGTTCGTGGATCACTTCCGCGCCGAGATGCTCGAGGTGCAGGAAGATATGGTCGGCCTCGGGACCGACGCCACGACCCTCGCGGATCTCGATCGTCATCGAGCGCGACACGACGTCGCGACTGGCGAGATCCTTGGCGTTCGGCGCGTAGCGCTCCATGAAGCGCTCGCCCGCGGAGTTCGTGAGATACCCACCCTCACCGCGCGAGCCTTCCGTAATCAGGCAGCCGGCGCCATAGATACCGGTCGGGTGGAACTGCACGAACTCCATGTCCTGCAGCGGCAGGCCGGCGCGCGCCACCATGCCGCCCCCGTCGCCGGTGCAGGTATGGGCCGACGTGCAGGAGAAGTAGGCACGGCCGTAGCCGCCGGTGGCGAGGATCGTCCGGTGCGCACGGAACCGATGCAGGCGCCCGGTCGCCATCTCGAGCGCGATGACGCCCCGGCATTCGCCGTTCTCCATCAGGAGATCGATGGCGAAGAATTCGATGAAAAAGGTCGCATCGTGCTTCAGCGACTGCTGGTAGAGGGTATGCAGCATCGCGTGTCCGGTGCGGTCCGCCGCGGCACAGGTGCGGTGCGCAATGCCCTTGCCGTACTCGGTGGTCATGCCGCCGAAGGGCCGCTGGTAGATACGCCCGTCCTCGGTGCGCGAGAACGGCACGCCGTAGTGCTCGAGCTCGATGACCGCCGACGGCGCCTCCTTGCACATGTACTCGATGGCGTCCTGGTCGCCGAGCCAGTCCGACCCCTTGATGGTGTCGTAGAAGTGGTAGCGCCAGTCGTCGTTGCCCATGTTGCCGAGCGCGGCGGAGATGCCACCCTGGGCCGCCACCGTGTGGCTGCGGGTCGGAAACACCTTGCTGATGGCGGCCACCGACAAGCCCGACTCCGCGAGGCCGAACGTGGCCCGCAGGCCCGCGCCACCGGCACCGACCACGACCACGTCAAACGTATGGTCGATGAACGCGTAGTCCGTCACAACACACCCCCGAACGAAACCTTCAACACGGCGTACAGGCCGGCGGCGACGGCCACCACGTGCACGAAGTCGATGCCGACGAGCGCGGCAACCTTGGCACCCGGCACGTGCACGTAGTCCTCGATGACTTCGTGCAGACCGTGCATCGAGTGGTACCCGGCGACCAGCACGAACAGCGCGAACGCGACCGCGTTGGCCGGCAGCCTGATTAGCGCCACGGCCGTGTCGTAGTCGAGGAGCGGCACGCGGCAGAGCGCGACGAGGACCCAGAGGCTGAGCGGCACGAGCGCCATCGACGTCAGGCGCGCTGCCCACCAGGTGGCGGTGCCGTCCTTGGCGGAACCGAGGCCGAGCACCCGGCCGAGCGGACTCTTGAGGCTCATGAGCGGCCTCCCGACAGGACGAGCGCGGCGGAGGCGGCGACCGCGACCAGGGTCGCGATCAGGAGCCAGGTGGCGGAGCGCCGCGCGGCGGCCTTGTTCAGGCCGATCCCGGCGTCAAACCCGAGGTGCCGCAGACCCGCGAAGGTGTGATACCAGAACGCGCCGAGGAACCCGACGACGAGCAGTCGCCCGATCAGCGAGCCGAGCAGCGCGTGCAGTCCCTCGTGGCTGTCGCGGCCGGAGGCGAGCGCCATCAGCCAGACGACGAAGCCGAGGTAGCCGACCGAGAGCACGATGCCCGTCGCCCGGTGAAAGATCGAAGTCGCCATGGTGTACGAGAAGCGGTACACCTGCAGATGCGGCGACAGGGGGCGACTGGTGTCGGTCATGGTCGGTGAATTCCTCCGTGCTGCGGCGCGCCGGGCTGGCCTACGCCAAGGCCAGTCCCCGGGCACGGCCGCCTGGTCTGGCTAAAAGTCGATGCAGCGCCCGCCTTTCTCCCAGTCACCGAAGCGGGTCGGTTCGGGGCCGTTGCGGCCACCGATCTCGCGCGGGGGCTGGGTGGCGGGAGCCGCCGGGGGCCCCGCCGGGGTGCCGGACGACGGCGTCTCAGGCCGTGCGGCGTTGGCGCCTTCGGGCACCCGGTGCGGCTCGGTAGTGGGACTCGACATGGGACGCAATGGTGCCACAGTTTCGCGCTGCAGCACCACCTTCAAACCCTTGAATTTGACGGGCTTGGGCCGCAATGTAGACACATTCCAGAGGCATTTTGTCCATGACACACGAACCCGTCCCGCGATCGGGTCACGGCCAGCCGGCGAGCGCCGGTGAGGGCCTTGGCGTCCTGTCCGTGAGCGGCGCTGACGCGGCGCGCTTTCTGCAGGGGCAACTGACCCAGGACGTGGCGCGCCTTACCCCCGGCACGGTGCTGCCGGCGGGTCTGCAGAATGCCCAGGGCCGGGTCGTGGCGGTGCTGTGGCTCGCGCCCGGCGCGGACGGCTACACCGTGCTGGTCCCGGCCGGCATGGCGCCGGCCGTCCGCGAGCGCCTGCAGAAATACACGCTGCGCGCCAAAGTCTCGCTGACCGACCGCTCGGCCGACGTCGCGCTTCGCTGCTCCATCGGCGCGGACTGGGTGGCGCTCTGCCGCCGCCTCGGACTGCCGGCCACGCCCGGCGCGACCCACGCAGCCGCCGCCGGCCGCGAGGCCTTCGC
>CAITAM010000147.1 GCA_903890265.1 uncultured Pseudomonadota bacterium
AGCAGACGTTGTTCGCCACATACAGCGACTGAAGATCGTTCGACCCGACGACGATGACCTTCTGGCACATGTCACGTGCAATGGGCAGGCCAAAGCCGCCACAGACGACGTCGCCGAGAAAATCCAGCAGGACGTAATCGAAACCCCAGTCGTGGAATCCGAGTTTTTCGAGAATCTCGAAGCCGTGGATGATGCCGCGACCGCCGCAGCCGCGGCCCACCTCGGGCCCGCCGAGTTCCATCGCAAAGACACCGTCGCGCTTGAAGCACACGTCACTGACGGTGACCGCCTCGCCCGCCAGCTTCTTCTTGGCCGATGTTTCGATGATGGTTGGACAGGCGCGACCGCCAAACAGCAGCGACGTCGTGTCACTCTTCGGGTCACAGCCGATGAGAAGCACCTTCTTTCCCTGCTGCGCCATCATGTAGGACAGGTTGGCGAGCGTGAAGCTCTTGCCGATGCCGCCCTTGCCGTAGATGGCGATGACCTGGGTCTTGCTGGTGGCCTCGCCCGCGGCCACGGTGGGCGGCTCCTCCGCGGCCTCGGCACGCAGATCCCGGACGCGGATTTCATTAATGGCCATGGCCGTACTCGGGGGACTCATTGGGCGTTTCTCCAGTCCAGGACCATCTTCAGACACGAAGGATCGTCAAAGGCCGTGGCGTAGGCGTTGGCCGCATCGGTCGCTGACTCGCGATGGGTGATCAGTCCGTCGAGGCTGAGGCGACCGCGTGCGGCGAGCTCGCTCACCTTCAGCAGATCCCTCGGCTGCCACTCAGCGGCGACCCTGAGGCGCACCTCGCGCTGGAACGCCGCGGGAAACGCGAACGACAGGCGCTCGTGGTAGAACCCCGCGAGAACGATCTCGCCGCCCGGGCGAAGCCTGCCGATCAGCGTATCGAGAAGGCCCGCATCACCACTGACGTCGTAGATCGAGCCGTAGTCATGGCGTCCGTCGGCTTCCGGATGCACCACGGCGTAACCTTGTGCGCCGGCCATCCGTTGAGTCGACGTCTCCCAGACGGTCGGTGGCGCATCGCCGCGTGCGATGGCGACCCGCGCGAGCAGCCGGCCGAGCACTCCGTGGCCGACAATGACATCCGGCGGCTGCACGCCACCGGCGTCCAGCGCATGGTAGGCCGTGGCCGCGAGGGCCAGCAGGATCGCGCGATCACCGAGATCGGCCGCCACCGGCGTGACGCGCCGGCCGGCGACGACGAGCCGCGATGCGGCGCCACCAAAGAGACCGCGGATTTCGCCGAAACAGCGAGCGCCCGGCACGAAGACCCGCTCGCCGACACGCCGACCGGAATCCGCGCCGGCGTGCGTCACGGTACCGACGGACTCGTAGCCAGGAACCAGCGGATAGCCGAGACCCGGAAACGGCGGCATGCGACCCGTCCACAACAGTCGCTCCGTGCCGGCGCTGACGCCGCTCGCCTCGACGTCGACCACGACGTCCTCGATGCCCGGTGTCGGCAGGGAAAGCTCGCGGATCTCAAGCTCGCGCGGCGCACGCAGCACGACCGCCCGGGTGAGGAGGGCCGTTGTCTGTTGGTCGGTCGACTGGTCAGAAGCCACTGGCGCCACCGTGCGAGATCCCCGAGTGGGTGTAACGATACGCGGACGGTAGCCACTGTCAACAAATCTATACACTTTGGGTCACCGTCGCCTCGACGAGGCTGGTCTGCAGCGGCCGCCGGGTCCGCCGCTCGCGCACCGCGACGAGCCCCGCGTCGCTGAGCAGCGCCGTGATCTCGGCGACGCTGCGTGCTCGCCCGGTACCCATGGCGAGAAGGTAGAACGCGAAATACGCATCACCGACCCGCCTCGCCCCGGGCGCAGCAGCCATCGGCTCCGCGACCACGATCCGCGCGCCGGGCATGGCCGCTGCGCGCGCCGCTTCCAAAACGCGGCGGACAACCGGCTCATCGTGGTCGTGGAGCACACGCACGAACGAGATCAGGTCGGCGCCCTGCGGCAGGGCGTCGCGCGTGAAGTCGCCGCCAACGGCAGCGACACGTCCGGCGAGCCCCGCCTCGGCGATGCGCTGCCGCGCAATCTCGACTACCGCGGGCAGATCAAAGACCGTGACACGAAGGTCGGGCCAGCGCTGCGCTGCCGCAATGGCAAAGCTGCCGTCACCGCCGCCGACATCGAGCAGCCAGCGCACGCGACCCATCGGCAGCGCGTCCAGCACGTCGTCGCGCACCAGCGACTGTGACGTGGCCATCAGCCGGGTATAGCCCTCCACGCGGCCCGCGTCGAGGGCGTCGCGGTCGGCCGCACCGGCATAACCCCAGGACGCCGCGAGACGGGTCGTCTGCTCCTTTCGCAACAGCGCCACGGGATCGGCCAGATCCAGGTAGACGAGCGCGTGGTGCTCGATCATCGCGGCGAGTGCCTCGTTACCCGGCAGCACCGCGCCGAGCGGACCGAGCCCCCAGCCACCACCGCGCGCCTCGACAAGGTCGAGCGCAGCCGCGGCGCGCAGCAGCCGCTCGGCCATCTCGGCATCGAGTCCGGCGCGCGAGGCAAGCACGGCCGACGACAACGGACCGTCGGCCAGCAGCTCAAAGACCCGCAGCCGCACGCAGGCGAGCAGGATTTGCGAGTAAACGAAGCCGGCACACAGGTCGAACAGGGCGCTGGCGCGCCGCGCGGCAACGGGACGCGTCAGCGGAAACGAGGCTGCCCAGCGCTGGAACGCCGGTCGTGCGATAA
>CAITAM010000148.1 GCA_903890265.1 uncultured Pseudomonadota bacterium
ATGTCGGTATCGACGCTCTACGCCTATGTCGATGCAGAGGGTCGGCCGCGGGAGCGCGCCAGCGAACTGCTGGGCAAGCGTGGGGCACGGTCCAAGGTAGCGGCATAGCCTGAGCAATGCCGGTCGGCTTTCTCTCGGACGACCAGGCCCTGCGCTATGGTCGCTTCGTCGGCGAGCCGACATCGGAACAGCTCGCGCGTCACTTCCATCTCGACGACGCGGACCAAGCATTCATCGGCGCGCATCGCGGCGATCACAACCGGCTCGGCGTGGCGGTACAGCTTGGCTCATTGCGGTTGCTCGGCACCTTTCTCGAAGATCCGGCACTGACACCGGCATCGGTCACACGATTCGTCGGCAGCCAGTTGGCGATCGACGGAACGGCCGAACTGATGGCGCGATATTGCGCAACCAAGGGGCGATGGCGGCACGGTCCGCGCATCCGCGACCATTATGGCTACCGGGTCCTGTCCGATCCCGGCGCCGCGTTTCGACTGCATCGTTTCATATATGCCCTGTGCTGGACGGGCACCGATCGCCCTTCGATGCTGTTTGACGCAGCAGTGATATGGCTGCTTGAATCCAAGGTGATGCTGCCGGGTCTGTCCGTCCTCGAGCGCGATATCGCACGGGTCCGCACGCGGGTCGCCGCGCACGTCCATCGCCGTCTGGTCGCCAAGCTGACGCCAGAGCAACGCACCCGACTCGATACGCTCGTCGCGGTTACCGGCGACGGACGGCAAAGTCCGTTGGATCGCTTACGTGACGGGCCATACCTGCAAAGCGGCCCCGAGATCAGCCGAGCCGTCGACCGACTGACCGAGATCCGCGAGTTCACCATAGGCCTGCCCGAACTTGACCGCGTGCCACCCAGTAAGGCGGCTGCCCTCGCACGATTTGCCAGCGCCGCGAGAGCGCAGGCCGTGGCCCGGCTTCCCGACGATCGGCGCGCGGCCACGTTGGTCGCCTTCATCCGCACCCTCGAAGCGTCGGCCAGCGACGACGTCATCGACCTGTTCGATGCCGTGTCGACCAGAATGTTTTCCAACGCACGCATCAACGCCAAAGAGGCGCGGATACGATCACTGCGCGATCTTGACGCCGCATCACTCCGGCTTCGTGATGTCGGTGCCGTGCTGCTCGATGATAGTATCAGCGACACGGAGGTGCGGGCGGCCGTGTTCGCGCTGGTAGACCGGGCCGCACTGACCGACGCGGTTGCCCAAGTGAACCTGCTCGCCCGGCCTACCGACGAAAGCTACTTCGTCGAGCTGCGTCAGCAGACGGGCACAATGCGCTATCTGCCGAAAATGCTTGCAGGGCTGGATCTCGCAGCGGCGCCCGCGGGGCAATCGTTGCTGGACGCGGTCGATCACCTGCGAAGAGTTCACCGTGGCGAAAAGCGCCGCGGACCGGTGCCAACCGCGTTCGTCCCCAAAGCTTGGGGCCGTCAGTTGAAAAACGAGGACGGCACGTTCGATCTGACCGGATACCGGCTTTGCACGCTCGACCGGCTACGCCGCGCCATCCGTCGCCGCGATGTCTTTCCCGTCCGCTCGCTTCGCTATGCCGATCCCCGCAAGGGCCTGCTGGCCGGCGCCGCGTGGGAGGCGGCACGACCGTCCGTGTGCCGCACGGTCGGTGTGGCGGTCGCCGGCGACGAGGAAATCGCCAAACTGTCCGCGCGCCTCGATCTCGCCTACCGTCAGACAGCCGCGCGTGTGCCGGATAACGATGCCGTGACCATTACCAGTACGGCGAGCGGTGCAGACCTGTCGATCGAGCCGCTCGACAAGATCGACGAGCCCCTGAGCCTCACCGATCTTCACACGGCGATCGATGCACGGCTGCCGCAACTGGACCTCCCCGAACTGATCCTGGAAATGCATGCGCGAACCGGGTTCGGGGCAGCGTTTACCCATGCCAGCGAAGGCAACGCCCGCGCCGGTGACATCGCGACCACGATCTGCGCTGTGCTCGTCGCAGAGGCGACCAACACCGGGTTCGAGCCGCTTCTACGCCCCGAGGTGCCCGCGCTGCGCCGGTCCCGGCTGAGCTGGGTGAAGCAGAACTTCATGCGCGCCGAGACGCTGACCGCCGCCAATGCGCTGCTGG
>CAITAM010000149.1 GCA_903890265.1 uncultured Pseudomonadota bacterium
AAGGTCGGACTGAAGTGCACCGTCCACGTGACCCAGGTGCCGGGGGGTACCGTGACGAGTGTCAAGGTCGGCGACTGCAATGCCGATCCCGCCGTGCGCCAGTCCATCGAGTCCGCGGTGTACAAGGCCTCGCCCTTGCCGCCACCACCCGACCCGTCCCTGTTCGACCGCAACCTCACCCTGGAATTCGCCCCCGATGCGTGACGCCGCCCGTGCCCTGTCAGTCCACCGCCTGCTGCCCGTTCGGGTGGCGCTCCTCGTGCTCGCGCCGCTGCTTGGCCTGCTCTCGCCCGCGGCGCGGGCGGATCTCGCGATCCAGATCACGCAGGGGGTCAGCGCGCCGATCCCGATCGCGATCGTGCCGTTTGCCAAGGGCGTCGGGCCGCAGCCGACCGACACGGCCGGCGTGATCGAGGCCGATCTCGGCCGCAGCGGGCACTTCCAGCCGCTCGATCACCGCTCGTTCCTGCAGTCGCCGACGGTCGCGGCCTCGATCGACTTCAGCGGCTGGCGGCTCGTCAAGGTCGACTACCTCGTGATCGGCCGCGAGGTGAGCGGCACGGGCGCCGCACCGGCGCTCGAGTTCGAGCTCTACAGCGTGCTGACCGGGCAGCGGCTGCTCGGGTTCTCGCTGCCCGTGCAGGGCGGCTGGCGCCAGGCCGCGCACCGCGCGGCCGATCTCATCTACGAGAACATCGTCGGCGTGAAGGGGGCGTTCGCGACGCGCATCGCCTACGTCTCGGTCGAGGGCCAGGTACCGAACCGCCGGCACCGACTGGTGGTGGCCGATGCCGATGGCGAGAACAGCCACGTCGTGGCCGAGTCGCGCGAGCCCCTGATGAGCCCCACCTGGTCACCGGACGGTACCGAGCTTGCCTATGTCTCGTTCGAGAGCCGGCTGCCCGCGGTCTACGTGCAGACCCTCGCGAGTGGCGAGCGGCGCCGGGTCGCTGCGCGCGAGGGCCTGAACGGCGCGCCGGCCTTCTCGCCGGACGGGCGGCGTCTCGCGGTCACGGGGTCGACGCGCGATGGCAACGTCGACGTCTACCTCATTGATCTCGCCTCGCTGCAGTCGCTCAGGGTGACCGACGACCCGGCGATCGACACCGAGCCGGCGTTCGCGGCGGACGGGCGCACGCTCTATTTTACGTCCGACCGCTCGGGCCGGCCGCAGGTCTACCGGCTTGCGCTGAGCGCCGGGCAGAAGGCCGAGCGCGTGACCTTTGATGGCGGCTACAACGCCCGGCCGCGCCTGAGCCCGGACGGGCGGCAGATGGCGGTCGTCACCCAGGACGGTGGCACGTACCGGATCGGGCTGGTCGATCCCGCGACCGGACGCGGGCGGGTGCTGACGCGCGGTGCGCTCGATCTCAGTCCGTCGTTCGCACCGAACGGCCAGACGATTATCTACGCGACCCGCGAGAAGGGCCGTGGGGTGCTCGCGACCGTCGCGGTCGACGGCGGGGTGGCCAGTCGCATCACCGCCGTGGACGGCGATATCCGTGAGCCCGCGTGGTCGCCGTTCACAGGCCAGCCCTGAGACCGGACGCTGCGGCGCGGGCCGATCACGCGTAGAATGACGACATAAAACGAACGTGCAGGAGACAAGAATGAAACGACTTTGCCTGGTGGCCGTTGGCCTCGTCCTCGCCATGGGTCTGGCCGGCTGCCCGAAGAAGCCGGCGACCAAGCCCGACCCGAACGCGGGCCAGACCGTCGCCTCGGCCGGCGCCAGTACCGCGGGCGCCTCGACCGACAACGCCGGTG
>CAITAM010000150.1 GCA_903890265.1 uncultured Pseudomonadota bacterium
GCCCGCCGACCTCTACCAGGTGGGAACGGTCGCGAGCGTGCTGCGCTACGCGACGGCTGCCGACGGCGGCCACCACCTCGTCGTCCAGGGCGAGCAGCGTTTTCGCGTCATTGACTTCCAGCCGGGCATGCCGTTCATGCTGGCGCGCGTGGAGTACGCGGGGCCCGCCGCGAGCAGCGATACGGATCTCGAGGCCCGCGTGCTGCACCTCAAGCGGCTCGCGCTCGAGGCGGCGGCCCTGCTGCCGCAGGCGCCGCCTGAGCTTGCCTCGGCGGTGAAATCCATGGAATCCGCCGAGGCGCTCGCGGACCTCGTGGCCAACTTCCTCGACGTCAAATCGAGCGAAAAGCAGATGCTGCTCGAGACCGTTGACCTCAGGACCCGGCTCGAACGTGTGGCAACCTTGCTCGCGCATCGCGTGGAAGTGCTGAAGCTCACCCGCCGGCTGCAGGAGCAGACCCGCGAGTCGATCGACGAGCGGCAGCGCGAAATGCTCTTACGCGAGCAGCTGAAGACGATCCAGAAGGAGCTTGGCGACGGCGACGGTGCGGAACAGGATCTCGCCGACCTCAGCGAAGCGATCGAGGCGGCCGGGCTGCCGCCCGAGGTTCACGAGCAGGTCGCGAAGGACCTGAAGCGCCTGCGGCGTATGCCCCAGGAGGGAGGCGAGTACTCGATGCTGCGCACCTACCTCGAGACGGTCGCGGCCCTGCCCTGGTCGAAGCTCGACACGGAGGCGATCGATATCGACGCGGCGCGCGGCATTCTCGCCGCCGACCATTACGGGCTCGACAAGATCAAGAAGCGCATTCTCGAGTTTCTCGCCGTGCGCAAACTGAATCCGACCGGCAAGAGTCCGATCCTGTGCCTCGTCGGCCCGCCCGGCGTCGGCAAGACCTCGCTCGGTCAGAGCATTGCCCGGGCCATGGGGCGCAAGTTCGCGCGGCTGAGCCTCGGCGGTGTGCATGACGAGGCGGAGATCCGCGGCCATCGGCGGACGTATATCGGCGCCCTGCCCGGGCTCGTCCTCCAGGCGCTGAAGAAGGCGGGCTCGCGCAATCCGGTCCTCATGCTCGACGAGGTCGACAAGGTCGGCCGCGGCTTCCAGGGCGATCCGTTTGCGGCGCTGCTCGAGGTGCTCGATCCGGAGCAGAACGGCACGTTCCGTGACAACTACCTCGGCCTGCCGTTTGACCTGTCGCAGGTCCTGTTCATCGCCACGGCGAACATGCTGGACACCGTGCCTGGCCCGCTGCGGGACCGCATGGAAATCATCGAGCTGTCCGGTTACACCGAGGACGAGAAGGTGGAGATCGCCTCGCGCTATCTCGTCGATCGCCAGCGCCGGGCAAATGGGCTGACCGACGAGCAGGCAGTCGTGACGACCGATGCGCTGCGTCTGGTGGTCCGCGGCTACACGCGTGAGGCCGGCTGCCGCAGTCTTGAGCGGGAAATCGGCGCGCTGCTGCGTAATGCCGCGGTGAAGATCGCGTCCGGCGCGCTGCGCTCCGTCACCATCGACGCCGCCGAGGCGGCGGCGATCCTCGGTGCGCCGCGCTACGACAACGAGGTTGCCATGCGCGCCGGCGTTCCCGGGGTCGCCACGGGGCTCGCCTGGACGCCGGTCGGTGGCGACATCCTGTTCATCGAGTCCGCCCGTACGCCGGGCTCCGGCAAGCTGACGCTGACGGGCCAGCTGGGCGACGTCATGAAGGAGAGTGCGCAGGCGGCGGTATCGCTCGTCAAGGCGAATGCCATCTCGCTCGGCATCGATCCCGCGCTTTTCGAGCACAGCGACCTGCACGTGCACGTTCCGGCGGGCGCGACTCCGAAGGACGGGCCGTCGGCCGGCACGGCGATCTACCTGTCCCTCGTCTCGCTGCTGACGAAGCGGGTCATCCGACCCGATGTCGCGGTCACCGGCGAGATCTCGCTGCGCGGCCTCGTGCTGCCGGTGGGCGGAATCAAGGAGAAGACCATCGCGGCTGCCCGCGCCGGTATCCGCACCGTCTACCTGCCGGCGCGCAACAAGCGCGATCTCGCCGAGATCCCGGACAGTGTGCGCGCCGCGGTCACCATCGAGTTCGTCGATCGGGTGGAGTTGCTGACGGACGCGGTGTTTGACGCGAGGGCGGAGACGCCGGCGCCGGTGCCGACGCGGGCCAGCGCCTGAGGAACGCGCAGTCGGCTAAACTCGGCCCATGCGTCGAGTTGTAGCCGCTGCCGTACTCGGCTCCCTGTTGGGAGGATGCGCGACCGCTCCGCTGCCCCGGTCGGAGCCGGTGCCGGCGCCCTTGCGGCCGCCGGCCACGGTGCCTGCCACCGTGCCGTCGGTCACGGCGTTCGGCGCCCGGGCCGCCGACGCCGCGCGGCGCCTGGTCGGGGCGCCTTACCAGTTCGGTGGCCAGGATCCGCGCGGCTTCGATTGCAGCGGCCTCGTCTGGTACGTCTACCGCGAACTCGGCGTGACGCTGCCAAGGCGCGCCATTGACCAGCGCGCGGCCGTGCAGAGCGTCCCGCGCGAGGCGCTGGTACCCGGCGACCTCGTGTTTTTCTCCTCGCCGCAGGACCACGTCGGGATCTACCTCGGCAACGGTGATTTCGTGCACGCGCCCGGGGTGGGGAAGGACGTGCGCGTGGCGAATCTGAAGTCGCCGTACTTTGAACTGGCGTACGCCGGTGGCGGCCGCGTCGCCGCGCCCTGAATGCGCTGTCGAAAAGGTTTACATCTGCCGACCGGCGCGCCCGCGCTTACGGCTACCTTTTTGCCTAAGTGATTGATGCCAATAACCGAATCGACACGTGGCACGGGACTTGTATTCTTAAAGGCCACGAGCGCTTACCGGGCAACAGAAACACCGGAAGCACGAGGTAGCGAACAGCAACGACGGCAGAGGGGTCGTTGCTGTGCCGGATCCGGCAGGTGAAGCGGCAACTAAAAGCCGATAGCCCGCCGACGTCAGGCCGACGCGCCGAGAGCGACGTCAGGGCGAAGGTAGGGGAAATGCATACGGCCAGCACTGCTGGCCGTTTGCTTTTGTGGCCCGGCTGCGCCGCCCGCCGCTGGGTGCCGTTCAGCGTGCGACGGGCGCGCGCTTGTCGAGCGCGGCCTTCAGCACCGCATCCTGGCCGTAGACGTCCGGTTTGAACATCGCCCGCCCGGCGGCGTCCTGATCGACGGTCCAGTAGATCAGCAGCACCGGAATCCGCTTCTTCAGGTTGACGGTGCGTGTCTCGCCCTTGTCGATCGTCGCGTCGATCGTCGCCTTGTTCCAGTTATCCGGATCAGCCAGCACGATCTCTGCCAGCTCACGCGGCTTCTCCACCCGGATGCAGCCGGAGCTGAAGTGGCGCAGGTCCTTGTCGAAGAGCGACTTCGACGGGGTGTCGTGCAGGTACACGAGGTGCGGGTTCGGGAACATGATCTTCACCCGGCCGAGGGCATTGTCGTCACCCGGGTCCTGGCGCAGCTGGTAGGGAAAGTTGCGGCCCGTGTAGTTCGCCCAGTGCAGACTCGCCGGGTCGATGACACGCCCCTGGTTGTCGATCACCTTGAGATGCTTCTTGGCGAGCACGTTCTTGCCGGCACGCATCTGCGGCAGGATGTCGTTCGCCAGGATGGTCGGCGGCACGGTCCAGGTCGGGTTGAATACCACGAACTGGATTTCGGCACGGAACGCCGGGGTCTGGCGAAACGGCTGGCCAACGATGGCCCGCGATTGCCACACCGGCTTGCGGTCGTGCATGTAGCGCACGCCGTAGCCCGCGATATCGACCAGCACGTGATCCTCGTTGCCAATTTCGTGCAGCACCCAGCGGGCGCGTTCGAGGTTGACGCGGATCTGACTGACGCGCCGTTCCGCACTGACGTTCAGCTCCTTCAGCGCCGCAGGGCCGATGACGCCGTCGGGTTCCAGCAGGTGGCGCTCCTGGAACGACTTTGCCGCCGCGACGAGCGGCTCGTCATAGACCGTCGCCTCCGAGGCCGGGCCGCGGTAATCGCCTTCGGCGGCGAGCCGCGCGCGCAGCGCCGGTACCCGCGCGTCGGTCGCACCCGGCTTGAGGCTCGGGCCGGCCGGCACGCTCGGCCAGCCGCCGGCCGCCGCCATCGCGCGGTAGGCGGCCAGGAGCTCGCGACCGCGGCCGTACATCCAGTGGTCCGGACGCGCCGCGTCGAATTCCTCGGCCACCCGCCCGGTGCTGAGTGCCCGCCTGACCGACGCCGCCACGGCCTCATCGGTCTGCGGCCGCGGATTGAAGTTCCATTCGGGGATGATCGTCTTCGGATCCACCTTGCCCGCGCGCAGGTGGTAGATCGCCAGAACCAGCGCGTCGCTCGCCAGCAGATCAAGGTCTGCGCTGTCCGCGGCCGTGGCAGCGCCCCGTGTCTCGAGCCGTCGGTGCAACTCCGCCGCGTGGTAATCGGCGGGATCCAGGCCATCGGCCGCGATGCCGTCGATCGCGGCAACGAGGGCGCGAAGGCGCTCACGGTCGGTCCAGCAGGGTTCGAAACCGCCGCCTTCGTAGAGCGCGGGCAGCACGTTGCGTGACAGGATGGGCTGGCCACCGACGGCCAGTCGTCCCTCGCGCAGCAGCGCGACCCGCTCCTGCAGCGCTTCACGGAGCGACGGTCCGTCGCCCGCCGCGAGCGACGCATCGGCGGCCAGCAGCGACAGAGCGAGGAGCACCCCGCCGACGACGCGGCGGCTTACCGAGACAGGAGACCGAAAGAGGCGGGTGGCATGCATGGGACTGGCCTTGGGCGCGGCTGAGTGGGCTGCGCGAATGGTGGCAGATCCCGTCGGCGATAGGCAGAGCGACATGCCCTGCGATACTTTCGTGGTGGCGGGATTCAGCGGTGCTGGGGCCGGGACTAGCCGGGCCTGGCAGAGCACCGTGGGTCAATGGCGGGCGAGGAGCGCCGGTCGCCAGGACGGATGGCCCGGCGCGGGGTTCCCGCGCCGGGCGATGGACAGGAGGTCAGCCGGCCTTCTTGCCGTAGACCTTGCACCAGCCGTTGGCCGCTACCAGCTTGCCCGCGAAGATGTTGCAGGCGCCTTCGGCGTCCGTCGGCTTGCCCTGATACTGCACGCAGTTCGAGCACTTCGAACCGGCCTTGTAGAGCGTGTTCGAGGCATCAACCTTCGACACGTCGGGAATGTAGCCAAGCGACTTCGCCTGGGCATCCGTCGGATCGAGCTTCGCCGCCGCGGCGTCGGCGCGACCGACAAGGGCGATGACCGGGATCGCCGCAAGACCGGACAGGGCGCCCTTCAGTACGGCGCGACGGGGATACTGCTTCTCGTTCATCGTTCTGCTCCTCTGCGTTACGCGCCTGGGGCGATGGCCTTGCAGGCGAAGATGGACTGAGCCCTCATTCTAGTTCGCGTGGCGACGCTTGTCAGTTACGGTCATGTGCCTATGCCGGCGTCACCTTGTGCAGGACGGTGTTCAGGAATGATTCTCATTCGGAACTCTCCGGGCTCGCGTGGCAGCTCACTCCACGGTCGCGCTGGCTTCCCCGGCCTTGACGATCGCGCGCCGCGCGTTCGCCTCGTCATCCTCGGGTTCGAGATCGCGATAGCCCCGGCCCACGAGGCCGGCGGGCAGCTTAAGCGAGCTCATCACCGAGACAAGGACCGCAGAAAGGTAAGGGATGGACTGCACGACCAGCACGATGACCCAGGTGCGAAGATCGGGACTGTCCATCAGTGCGATGTGCGAGGTGGCGTAGGCGCCGAGCAGCAGCGCGACCGCAAGAAGTGCCTCCTCGCGACAGGCCGAGAGCGCGCCTAGGATCGTCTGCGAGCTCGCGTTCTTCGGTGTGCGGAAAAAGGGCTCGTTGTTCGTGAAGAGGCCCTTCACCACCGCCAGGCCGATGGTGTGCGCAAGCCCGAGACCGGCGATGCAGGCGGCAACCGTCTGGCGTGCGTTGGCGCCCACCCGCACTCGGTAAAGGTGCATGAGCTTCGCGAGCTTGAAGACGAACAGCGACAGCGGCAGCAGCGAAAAAATGGCAAGCGGGGCGTCGATCTTGGCCGGGAACGCCACCATCAGGGTCGTCCACAGCAGCGCGAAGAAGTTGAATGCCACGTTCACCCCGTCCGCGACCCAGGGCAGCCAGCCAGCGAGGAAGTGGTAGCGCTGACCGGAGGTCAGCGGCGACTTGCCAGTCGTGAAGAAGGCTTTCGAATGGGCGCGCAGGATCTGCATGGCACCGTATGCCCAGCGGAAACGCTGCTTCTTGAAGTCGATGAACGTGTCCGGCATCAGCCCCTGGCCGTAGCTGTCGGGGATGTAGGTTGCTTCGAGTCCGGCCTCGAACACGCGCAGGCCCAGTTCCGCATCCTCGGTGATGCACCATTCCGCCCAGCCGCCGAGGTCGTCCAGCACGGAGCGCCGCACGAGAGTCATGGTGCCGTGCTGGATGATCGCGTTGCGCTCGTTGCGGGTCACCATGCCGATGTGGAAGAAGCCGCGGTATTCCGCATGGCACATGGCCTTGAAGGCGCTCTGGCCATCGTCACGGTAGTCCTGCGGCGCCTGGACGATCGCGAGCTTCGGATCGGCCATGACCGGCGCAAGGTCCTTCAGCCATTTCGGCGACACGATGTAGTCGCTGTCGATGACCGCGACGATTTCCGCCTTCGAGTCGGTGTTGCGCAGCGCGAAATTCAGCGCGCCTGCCTTGAACCCGGCCAGCGGCGCCACGTGGAAGAAACGAAAGCGCGGGCCAAGCACGGCGCAGTGCGCCTCGACCGGGCGCCAGACGGCCTCGTCCTTCGTGTTGTTGTCGATCACGAGAACTTCGAAGTCCGCGTAGTCGAGGGCCGCGAGCGCGTTCAGCGTCTCGATCACCATCTCCGGCGGTTCGTTGTAGCACGGCACGTGCACGGAGACGCGGGGCCGGTAGGCGTCCGGCGAATCGTTGCCGCCTGGCGCGACCAGCAGGCGGCGCCTGAGCTTTACCCAGTGCGCCTCCGCCCATTCATGGGCTTCCGCCAGCAGCACCGCGATGACGCCCAGCATGCCGATGAACAGCAGCACACCCACCGCGAGGCTGGTAAAGGTCATGTACTGCTGGGAGTAGTCGTAGATGATCCAGGTGACCAGCGCCGACGTCGCGTAGACGATGAGGGCAAGGAAGCTGCGGCCCCTGTTACGAAGGCTGCCGGAGTGGGTGTAGAACCAGGCGAGCATCGCCGCGGCAAGGATCACCGAGACCGTCGCCAGCAGTTGCCACTGCGGTGTGCGGACAATCGGCTTGGTGAACTCGAACTTCGGGTTCCGGTTGGCATCGTAGACACCCCAGTAGGCGCCAACGCCGCTCTCGATCTGCCGCTTCCAGGGCTGGTCGAAGGCCTCCATGATGTAGTAGACGTATTTCTCGCGCTCCGCCCAGGCCAGGAAGCGACGCAGGAACAGCGCCTCGTTCGACTCGGATGCCACGGCATTGTCCCGGGTGCGGCCGTTGGACGGCCAGCCCACCTCGCCGATGATGACGCGCTTGCCCGGGAACTTGGCCTGCACGGTCTTCAGCATGTGGATCGAATAATCCACCGCCTTCTCGACCTGCACGCCTTCCCAGTAGGGCAGGAGGTGAACCGTGATGAAATCGACGTGGTCGGCGAGCTCCGGGTTCTTGAGCCAGACGTGCCAGGGCTCCGCGGTGCTGACGGGCTGATCGACCGCGCCGCGCACCCGGTCGAGGTATTTGACGAACGCAGCGACGGGCATGTCACCCCGGAGCATCGATTCGTTGCCGACGATCACGCGCACGATGTTCTTGTGTGCCCGGGCGAGCTCAATGCCTTTCGTGATCTCTATTTCGTTGTGTTCAAGGCGATGATCGAGCCAGATTCCGAGCGTGACGTTCAGTCCGCGCGCCTCGGCGAGCTCCGGGACGAGGGCAATCGTGCCCTCGACGTCGTAGGTCCGGATTGCCTTCGTCTTGTCCTTCAGGACATCGAGGTCATGCTCGATCTGTTCCCGCGTCGGGTACTCGTTGTTCATCGCGTTCTGATCCGCCTGGTAGGGCGAGAACGCAAATCCCTGCACCCGGTGCGGCCATTCGGGTTCGGCCTCCGGACGGTTGACGTAGGCCCAGATGCCGATCGTGCCGAGTGCAAAGAGCAGGGCGATGTGCAGGCCGGGTATCTTCATAGGGTGACGCGATTCTTTCTGCCGGTAGACGAAACTGGCGGGGTGGCCCGCATCGCGGCTGGGTGCACGGCACGCAAAACCGCAGGATCAGTCTGCCGGTCCGCCTGTCGTGGCGGAACGCGCGTCCGAGACACTTAATCCAAATGTCATCGTGCGGCCGAGGGCCGCCGCTGTTTTGCTGCAGCGCGGCAACGGCGCGTTAAAGTGGGGGAGGGCGCCCGGTTGGCGAGCCGGGGGCTGCCGGCGGGCCTTACGGGCTGGGCGCGGCCGGCTTCAGGGCGAGGTGCACGATCACGTCGACCCGGTGGCCGATGATCGAATCGTCCGCCCACTCACCCGCGCCGAGGCCGAAATCCAGCCGGTCGAGGCTGACCTTCGCGTCGAGTGCGGCGCCGCCGGCGGCCGGCGTCCAGCGAAACGGGAAGGTGATGCGCTTCGACTTGCCCTTGATCACGAGATCGGCGTCCGCGACGGCGCCGTCTTTCGTCGCACGCAGCGGGCCGACGCTGCGGAAGGTTGCCACCGGCGTGTGGGCGTAGTCGAACCACACCGCGGTCGCGAGGGCCGCGTCGCGTTCGCTGTTCTTCGTGTCGATGGACTTAAGATCCATCGACACGTCGAGGAGCGAGGTCGCAAGGTCGCTCGGCGAATAGCGAATCGCGGCACGGAACGAGCGGATCGTGCCGATGAATTTCTCACCCTGCTGGTCGCCGACGAAGGTCAGCGAACTCTGCGCGCGGTCGACCTCGTAGGCCGGGGCCGCCGCGGCCGCCCCGGGTACTCCGGCGGCGGCCTGGACGAGGAGCGAGACCAGCAGGGCGAAGCGCAGGCGGGTGGCGACGGTCATGGCGGAGGGTCCTTTCGCCGCACGGGTGGCTGGCGGCCGAGCATGGCGTTCAGTGTGTCGTCGCGATCGACGACATGGTGCTCCAGGGCCGCCGCCGCGTGCAGCACGACGAGTGCTACCAGCGTCCAGGCCGCGTAGACGTGCAGGTCGTGCGCGAGCGCCTTGAGCGCGGGATCGGGTTCCGCGAGGCGCGGCAGGTTCCACAGCTTGAACCAGCGTAGCGGAAACCCGGCAGCCGAGTTGTACAGCCATCCAGACAGTGGCAGCAGCAGCATCAGGCCGTACAGCAGCACGTGGGTAAGCCCTGCCGCGCGGTGCTGCCAGCGTGGCGTGCCGGGTGGTGGCAGCGGCCGGTCATCCAGCAGGCGCCACAGCAGACGAATGACGGCGATGCCGAGCAGGGTGATGCCCACCGACTTGTGCAGCGCGTAGGTCTTGATTTTCTGGATGCCGACCGGCAGGTCGGTCATCCACAGGCCAAGGCCAACGGCGTAGCCGAGACCAAGGGCCATCGCCCAGTGCAGCAGACGGGCCAGGGCTCCCCAGCGAAAGGGTGTGGACTGGAGAGCCATGGCCTGATCGACGGCGCCCTTACTTGGCGACGTACGACTCGATCTCGATGCGAACCGAGACGTCCTCGCCGATCGCGCCGGCGTACGCCGACACGCCAAAGTCCGAGCGCTTGAGCACGGTGGTCGCGGTGAAGCCCGCGGCCGGCGCCTTGCGGATGAAGTGCTCGCCGACCTTGTTGACCGTGAGGTCGAGCACGACGGGCTTCGTCACACCGTGGATCGTGACGTTGCCGTAGATCTTGCCGTGCGTCGCGTCGGTCTTCTCGACCTTGTTGCTCTGGAAACTGATCTCGCTGAACTTGCCGAGATCCAGCCAGTCCTTGTCCAGGATGTGCGTATTCCAGGTCGCGTCACCGAGTTCGAGCGACTTGACCGGAATCTTCACGCTGACGCTCGACTTCGACCAGTCGTCGTTGTCGAACGAGAGGGTGCTGCCGTCAGCGACCTTGAAGCCACCGGTGGAGTTCGAGAAGCCGAGGTGGTTGACGTAGAAGCGGACCTGCGAATGCACCGTGTCGATGGTGTAGGTCACTGGCGCCGCACTCGCGGTGGCCGCGACGAGGCCGAGGCTGACGGCCGCGGCAAGATGACGGAAACGGATCATGGGCACTCCTTGAAAACGGCGACGGCGAAAGACCGCCTGGTATCCACTGTGCAGGCAATGCGTGACAGCCGCTAGAGCCTGGCACCATTACCCGGCGTTTCCCGCCGGCGAACAGTTCCGCTGCGGCCAACGACCCGCCC
>CAITAM010000151.1 GCA_903890265.1 uncultured Pseudomonadota bacterium
CCGAACCCCGTTGCCGGGCGCCGGCCCCGCCGCTCGCGCACGCGCCGGTCCGCCCGGTCGGCAGCCCCGGCCGTGCCTATATACGAATACATTTTCGCGTGTTAGTATTCGCGCGAGTAAATTCCATTATCGCGCTGACGCATCCTCACGGGGTGCGTTCGTCCCCGGAGGACCCTGCCATGTCCACGTCCACTGCGTTAACCGCCCTCCTCAACCCGGCGGTGCTGTACTTCATGCTGGGCCTCGGCGCCGCGCTCGCCCGCTCCGATCTCGAGGTGCCGCCGGCCCTGTCGACCTTCTTCGGCAGTTTTCTGCTGATGGCCATCGGCTTTCGCGGCGGCGCGGAACTCGCCCGGGCGCTCGCCAACCCGACCCTGTGGGAGACGCTGGCCGTCGCGGCATTCCTGTCCGCGGGTGCGCCGTTCTACCTCTATGCCGTCGCCCGCCGGCGCTTTGATGCCGCGAATGCCGCCGCGCTGGCCGCCGCCTACGGCTCGGTCAGCGCGGTGACCTTCGCCTGCGCCCAGTCGCTGCTGCAGGAGGTCTCGATTCCGTACCACGACTACATGAACGTCGCGCTGGCCGCCATGGAGGCACCGGCCATCGTGACCGGTGCCCTGATCTACCGGCACGTCTCGACCCGCGCCGAGCAGAGCTCCGGCGGCCGGTCGGCGGGGGCGACACTGAGCCTCGTGCGCCTGCTCGCGACCAAGGGCTCGCTGCTGCTCCTGGTCGGCAGCCTCGCCATCGGCCTGCTGGCCGGCAGCGCCGGCTGGAGCGCCGTCAAGCCGCTGTTCGGCGACATCTTCAAGGGCATCCTGTGCTTCTTCCTGCTCGACCAGGGGCTGCGCTGCGGCCGCCAGCTCGGCGACCTGCGCGCCGCCGGGGCCGCGGCCCTGCTGTTCGCCATCGCGATGCCGCTCGTCGGCGCGGTGCTCGGGCTCGGGCTCGGGTCACTGATCGGCCTGCCGCAGGGCGACCGCTTCCTGCTGACCGTGCTCGCGGCCAGCGCTTCCTACCTCGCGGTACCCGCCGCCATGCGCGAAGCGATCCCGAAGGCCAACCCGGGCGTCTACGTCACGCTGCCGCTCGCGATCACGTTCCCCTTCAACGTGATTGTCGGGCTGCCGCTCTACCTCGCGCTCGCGAGTCGTTGAGGCCCGATTTTCCGAAAATAATTTCCGGTTTCTGCGTTCCACTATAATCCCCGCCCGCCCGCCGTCGCCCCGCGCCGGCGGGTGCTTTTTTTGGCGACAGGCGAACGCGATGAACACGGACCTGATCCTCGGCAACCTGCTGAATGCGCCGATGCTGTTTTTTGCCCTGGGGCTCGTCGCCACGCTCGCCGGGACCGAACTCGAGCTGCCGGACCCCATGGGTCGCTTTTTCGCGAGCTTCCTCCTGCTCGCGATCGGCCTGCGGGGCGGGGCGGAGCTGGCCCGCGCCGGTTATTCCACGGACATGGCACTGACCCTCGGCACCGCCACGCTCGCCTCCGCGCTGATGCCGTTCTATTTGTACGTCGCGGCACGGCGCCGCTTCGACGGCGCCACCGCGGCCGCCCTGGCCGCCGCCTACGGCTCGGTCAGCGCGGTGCTCTTTGCCTGCGCGCTCAACCTGCTGCAGGCCGCGCACCTGCCGTTCTCGGGCTACATGAACGCCGCGCTCGCGGCGATGGAAGCGCCGGCCATCGTCAGCGGCGTCTTGATCTACCAGGGCCACCGCGGCCGTGCCGAGGCGACCCTGACCGGCCGGGCGAGGCCACCACTCAAGGTGCTTGAGGTGCTGCGCCTCGCCTTTGGCACCGACTCGCTGTGGCTGCTGCTCGGCAGCCTCGTCGTGGGCGTCGTGGTCGGCGAGGCGGGCTGGCGGGCGCTCAAGCCCTGCTTCGGCGATCTCTTCCAGGGCGTCCTGTGCTTCTTTCTGCTGGACCAGGGCAGCCGCTGCGCGTTCAAGCTCGACTCGCTCAAAGGCGTCGGCGCCTACGCACTCGGCTTTGCGATCGCGGCCTCGCTCGTCAATGCGCTGGTCGGGCTCGTGCTGGCGAGACTCCTGGGCTTGAGTCCCGGCAACGCCTTTCTCTTCGTCGTGCTGCTCGCGAGCAGTTCCTACCTCGCGGTACCCGCGGCCATGCGCGAAGCCATTCCGACCGCCAATGCGGCGATCTACGTCACCCTGCCGCTGGCGGTGACCTTCCCGTTCAACGTCGTGGTCGGCTTGCCGCTGTACCTCGCGGCGGTGCGGTGGTTGATCGGCGGCGGCGCCTGACGCGGTCAAGAATTGGGAGGCTCGCGCCGCGAGCGGGGTTAGGCCCGGCCGCGCCGAGTAAGGTATTCTCGCTGCCTCATATTGTTCAATGCTTGGCCGGCGTGACTTGACACGGGCTCGGCACCGGGGAGCGAGCTGTGCGGCGGCGTCTTAACACTGGTTTCGTCCGCTTACTGCAGGGCACGGTGCTCGGCCTCGTCGCCGGCCACGCGTCGGCCCAGGCGCTGCCGTTCCTCATGCCCGGCGACAGTGCGCTTCGCAGCAACGTCGAGGCCCTGTCCGAGGCCGGCGAAACCCCGCTGACCACGACCTGGCCGCTGCCGAGCCTCGACATCAAGGCCGAACGGCGTGACGAGATGCGCGGCTACAACCAGCCGGGCAGCGCGCTGGACGCCGGCTGGTACCTGTCCGGTGCCTCGCACCCGACGAAGCTGCGCACCTTCGCCGACACGCCGCGCGAGACCGCCGAGGCCGGCGTGCAGTCGGGCTGGACGGCCGGCGACTACGCGGGCGGCGCCATCCGGTTCGGCTACGCGCTGCACCCGAGCGACGAGATGCACTACCGGCTCGACGGGACCTACGCCGCGTGGCGCTTCGGTAACTGGTGGACGAGCATCGGCCAGGTCGACCGCTGGTGGGGCCCGGGCTGGGACGGCAGCCTGCTGCTGTCCAGTAACGCCCGTTCGATCCCGGGGCTCGCCCTCGATCGCGCGAGCTCGACGCCGTTTTCGTCGAAGTGGCTGAGCTGGATCGGACCCTGGCGCCTGTCGCTCTTCCTCGACCACATGGAAAGCCGGCGCGCCGACTTCGGCAACACGCTGCTCTACGGCGACCGCTTCACGTTCTCGCCCGTGCACGGGCTCGAGATCGGCCTCGCGCGCACCGCCGAGTTCTGCGGCACCACGCGGCCGTGCGGGGTCAGCACCTTTTTCGACATGCTGACCGCCCGGTCCAACCGCAAGTACAACCCGATCATCGACAACACCGGCGCCATCGATCTCACGCTGCAGAAAAAATCCGCCCAGCGCAGCGCGATCGACCTGAAATGGCGCCCGGGCAGCCTGCCGGCGGCCGTGTACTGGCAGCAGTACGGCGAGGTCTTCGACTCAGGCAACCTCCGGCCGCGCCAGCTGACGGAACTGTTCGGCATCGAGTCGACGCAGCTCGCGACGGGTCTTGGCCGGCTGCGGCTCTTCCTCGAGTACGCCAATACCGCCTGCGGTGCCATCGGCTTCAACGGCCAGGACAAGCCGACCTACGGCTGCGCCTACGAGAAAGACACCTGGCATGCCGGCTACCGCTACCGCGGCCGTGCGATCGGTGACTCGATGGACCGCGACGGCATCCGCTGGACCGTCGGTGGCGTGCTCATCGACGAGAAGGGCCACACCTTCAACCTGCGCCTGCGGCATTTCGATCTCAACCGCGACGGCATCGCGCAGGCCGGGCTCCTCCCGCACACGGTGACGACGGTGGAGGAGAAGCTCTACAACACCGAATTCTCGGTTGACGGCTTCCACGGCACGCTGCGCTACAGCCTCGGCCTCGGCGCCGACTACGGCGGGCCGGTCGCGGACCCGGCGCGCTGGAGCGGCCGCGGTTTCCTGAGCCTCAGCCAGAACTGGTAGCAGGGGCTGCGCCCGGCGTCGGTCGCACGAGGGTACCGGGGAGTCCATGACCGAGCGACGCGTCGCGCCACCGCCATCCGCGACACCGCCGCTGGTGGCGCTCACGGGCGCGCTCGCCTTCGCCGCGGGCACCGTCCTGGTGCTGCTCGCCCACTGGAGCCCCGAGCGGCGACTGCTGGCCGGCGGCCTCATCCTGGGCTGCACGGCGCTCGCCCTCGTCCTGACCGACGTGCTCGCCTTCGCCGTGCACCGCCGCCCGAGCACCGGGCTCGATTTTTCGCGGCGCAGTCCTTCGCTCGCGCGCACCGTCGTAAAAACCATCGGCCTCGCCGGCACGCTCGCGATCATCGCCGTCGGCTACTGGCTGCTGCCCGAATACGCGGGCCCGTTCTACGCCGACTACTTTGCGGCGCTGCGCCTCCTCGTCTGGCCCGCGGCACTGCTCGCACCGCTCTACATCCACTTCGTGGACCGCCACCAGACGCAGCCGTTCGACGGTTACTACCAGGCGGGACTCGTCTGCTGTGGTCGCTGGTCGGCGCTCGACCGCGCGGTCCTCACCCAGCACGCCCTCGGCTGGCTCATCAAGGCCTTCTTCCTGCCCCTGATGTTCACGTACTTCATCGATGACACCCGCCGGCTGCTGCTCGCCAATCACCCGCCGCCGACCGGTTTCGCGGAGTTCTACAGCCTCGCCTACGACGCGCTCTATTTCGCCGACGTGGGGCTCGTCTCGATGGGCTACGTGCTGTCGCTTCGGGTCATCGATACGCACCTGCGCTCGGCCGAGTCGACGCTTCTCGGCTGGCTCGTGGCCCTCGTCTGCTACGAGCCGTTCTGGAGCCTGATCGGGGATCGCTACCTCGCCTACGGCCGTGGCCCGACCTGGGGCATGTGGCTGTACGCCCGGCCGCTCGCCTACACGCTCTGGGGCTCGGCGATCCTCGTGCTGACCGGGATCTATGTCTGGGCGACGTTCAGCTTCGGTGCGCGGTTCTCGAACCTCACCCACCGCGGCATCATCACGAGCGGCCCCTACCGCTACGTCAAACACCCGGCCTACCTCGCGAAGAACCTGTCCTGGTGGATGATTTCCGTGCCGTTTCTCGTGCAGGATTCGCCCGGCACGGCGTTGCAGCGCTCGGCGATGCTGCTCGGCGTCAACCTGATCTACGTCGCCCGGGCGCTCACCGAAGAGCGGCACCTCGGCCAGGACCCGGTGTACCGGGACTACGCGGCCTTTCTCGACCGGCACGGCTGGCTGCGCCTTGGCGGCCGCTCCCTGTAGGGGCCGCCGCGAGCGGTACTAGGGGCGCGGCGCGCCGCCGGCCCCGCCACAGGCCCCGCAGCCGGCCGTCGGGGCGAGGCGTCGCAGCAGCACGGCCGGCAGCCGTCCCTCGAGCCCGCGGGCCAGTGACGCCCGCCGTGCCGCGGGCAGCAGCCCAAGCAGCGCAGCGGCGGCCGCCGCGAGCACGACGAGCCCGACCACGATCTCCTGCACCACGTCGGCAAGCATCACGGCATCTCCGGCGGCCTAGAGCCCCGCCGCCAGCGCGAGGCGGAAGGTGGCAAAGGCCGAGGCGTACGCGAGGGCGAACTGGTACCCGGCCATCAGGAGCGGGTAACGCCACGAGTTGGTCTC
>CAITAM010000152.1 GCA_903890265.1 uncultured Pseudomonadota bacterium
GAGGTCGCGCGCCGCTTCAACCACCTCTACGGCCGCGAGCCCGAGTTCGAGCAGAAGGTGGAGCGCGCCCTGAAGCAGCTCGGCACGCGCAACGCGACGCTCTACAAGAGCCTGCGCAAGGCCTTCCAGGAACAGGGCGACGCCGACAGCCTGAAGGCCGCGCACGCACTCGTCGAATCGAACAACCACCTGGTGCTGGCCGATCGAGAGCGGCTGCTCGGCTACCTCGACGGCGCGGGTCGGGTGATCCTGCCCGAACCCGAGGTGCTGCTGACCCAGACGCCGAAGGTGCCCGGCCTTGACGGGCGCAAGATGTCGAAGTCCTACGGCAACACCATCGGCCTGCGCGAGGACCCGGACGACGTCGCGAAGAAACTGAAGACCATGCAAACCGATCCCGCCCGGGTCCGGCGCACCGATCCCGGTGATCCCGACAAGTGCCCGGTGTTCGACCTGCACCGCATCTACTCGAAGCCCGACGTCCAGCAGTGGGCCGCCGACAACTGCCGCACCGCGGGCATCGGCTGCCTCGAGTGCAAGAAGCCGCTGATCGACGAGATCGTGGTCGAGATCCGCGGCATCCGCGAGCGTGCCAAGGAGTACGAGGAGAACCCCGACCTCGTGCGCGGGATCATCAGCGAGGGCTGCGAGAAGGCGCGTGACGTCGCGCGGGCAACTCTCGAGGAAGTCCGCTCGGCCATGGGACTGGAGTACCGATGACTGAACAGCTGCCGGCGGGCGCCGCCGGGGGTACGGCCGACGAGCCCGTGCACCCGCGGCAGGCGGAGATGCCGTTTGCGATCGTCGACGGCGAACCGGTCACCGAGCCGCCGCGCGACCTCTACATCCCGCCGCAGGCGCTCAAGGTCTTCCTCGAGGCCTTCGAGGGGCCGCTCGACCTCCTGCTCTACCTCATCCGGCGGCAGAACCTCGACGTGCTGGACATCCCGATCGCCGAGATCACCCGCCAGTACATGGACTACATCGACCTCATGGCCGATCTCGAGCTCGAGCTCGCCGGCGAGTACCTCCTGATGGCGGCGATGCTGGCCGAGATCAAGTCGAGGATGCTGCTGCCGCGTCCGCTCGGCGAGACCCAGGGCGACGAAGAGGACCCGCGCGCCGAGCTCGCCCGCCGCCTGCAGGAATACGAGCGCTACAAGCAGGCCGCCGAGGACCTGGATCGCCTCAACCGGCTGGAGCGCGACCTGTTCCTCGCGACCGCGGAGCTCGCCGAGCGCAAGGTCGTGCGCCTCGTGCCGGAACTGACCCTGAACGAGATGCTGTCCGCGTTCCGGGACGTGATCCAGCGCGCCGCGATGTTCGCGCGCCACACGGTCAGCCGGGAACGGCTCTCGGTGCGCCAGCGCATGACCGAGGTGATTGCCCGGCTCCAGGCAGCGGAATTCGTCGAGTTCGGCGCACTGTTTGCCGTTGACGAGGGGCGGCTCGGGGTGACGGTGACGTTCATCGCGATTCTCGAACTCGCCCGCGAGGGGCTGCTCGAGATCGTCCAGTCCGAGGTCTACGGCCCGCTGCACGTGCGCGCCGGCCAGCCCACCCCGCCGGCGGCCAACGACGACGAGGCGGGCGAGGGCACCACGGCTGACGGCACCGGTGATGACGGCACCGGTGATGACGGCACC
>CAITAM010000153.1 GCA_903890265.1 uncultured Pseudomonadota bacterium
GGCGGTGGCGGCGGTGCTGAGCTTCCACGCGCCGCTGCGCCTCGGCGTACTCATCGCCACCGTGCTCGGCGTGGCCTCGGCCATGGTCGCCGACCGGCTGCTCGGTGCCGGGCAAGGGGCGTCAGGGGCGGGGGCGCGGCCGTGAGCGATTCGGCCGTGGTCTGGCTCTCCCTCATCGGCGTCAGCCTGACGACGCTCGTCACCCGCGGCAGCTTCGTGCTGTTCGGGGCTCGGGTGAATCTGCCCGCCGTGATCGAGCGGGCGCTCGCTTACGCGCCCGCCTGCGCGCTGGCCGCGATCATGGCGCCGGACCTCGTGATGCTGCACGGCACGCCGGTCATCGGGTTCACGAACCCGCGACTGGTCGCCGCCGCGGTGGCGGTGCTTGCCTTCCTGTACAGCCGCAGCCTCGTGCTGACGATCGTGGCCGGCATGGTCGCCTACACCGCGTTTCGACTCGCTGCCGGCGGCTAGTCGAGCACGGCCATGGCGGCGAGCGGCAGCAGGAGCCCCGCGACGATGACGAGCCAGGCGAAGAAACCGCGGGCGAGCAGGTTCACGCCGAGCCGTCGTGCGTCCGCGGCCGTGAGCGGCTGGTAAAGGCCGGCGACGCCCTCGCGGACCAGCAGTGCCACCAGCGCCCACGCGAGCAGGAGGCTCAAGCCCAGCAGCGTCAGGCTCGGCGTGAAGAGCGCGAGCGATGCCAGCCAGAGCGGTGCCGGGGCGAGCCCGGCGAAGCGGTACGCCGCGAGCGGATTCAGCCTCGCCTCAAAGGCGCTGTCCGGTGCCGCGCCAAGCAGCAGCACCTGCGCCGCCATCATGGACACGAGACCCCATTCGAGCGCGAGCGTCGCCGCGCCGATCAGCAGCGTGGCGGTCAGGCGGTGTGCGGGGCTGATGGCCGGTAGCACGAGGCCCGGGTAGTGCGCGAGCGAGTAGAGCGAAGCCAGGGGCGGCAGCAGAGAGAGCGGCAGCACGAGGGAGAAGAACGTCAGCGAGCGCGGCGCGGGCCGTGTCAGGAACCGTTGCAGCGTGCGTTCGGCCGGAACCCGGTCCGGGAGCGTCAAGGTGGCCATGAGCGAACCCTCCGGCGCCGTTTGGCGCGTTGTCAGGAATTTGTCATAACCATGTAACAACTATCTGGGTCGCTTTGCAATAGCGATTTCCCCGGCCTGCGTCAGCGATTTTCCATCCGGTGCGCTTAACACTCATCGGTCCGGCGGATCGCGTGACGAGGGGGTCTCTTGCGGAAGTGGCAGACAGGTGCCGGGTGGGTGCCATGGCGCGGCGCCCCAACGGCCGCGCGATTCGCGGCGCGCGTCGCCGCGCCGATGGCGGTGCTGCTCTCGCTCGCCGCCTGCGTGACGACCGCCGGCAGGGGCACGCAGACACCGGTGTCGGCGGCCGATCTCGCCTGGCTCGACCGGCTGAGCTTCGGCGTCGACAGCCGCACGCTCACCGAGTTTCGGGCCCGGGGCCGCGACGCCTACCTCGTCGCGCAGCTCACCCCGCCCGCTGAGGCACTGCCGCCCGAGGTGGTGGCGGCAATCAGCCACCTGCCGACGGCCGGTCGTTCGCTGCCCGACACCTTCGCCTTCGTGCAGGCCGAGGAAGGGAAGATCGCGCAGCTGCCGAGCGACGAGGCCAAGCGCGAGGCGCGCAACGCCCTGCGCCGCGCCGGTCATGACGCGGCGACCGAGGCCAAGAGCCGGCTGCTCCTGCGCGCGCTCTACGGGCAGGACTCGCTGAACGAGCAGCTCGTCTGGTTCTGGCTGAATCACTTCAGCGTTTTCGAGGGCAAGGCGCGGATCGGCTTCTGGCTCGCCGACTACGAGGCGCACGCGATCCGCGCGCACGCGCTCGGGCACTTTCGCGACCTCGTGCTCGCGACCGCGCAGCACCCCGCGATGCTCGAGTACCTCGACAACGCGCAGAACGCCCAGGGTCACATCAATGAGAACTACGCCCGCGAGCTCCTCGAGCTGCACACGCTCGGGGTCAACGGCGGTTACACGCAGAGCGATGTCGAGGCGCTGGCGCACGTGCTCACCGGTTTCGGCCTCAGAGGGGCGCAGCGGGCCGGTGGCAATCCGCGTCTCGGTGAGCTGCCACGCACGGACGGCGTGTTTCTGTTCAATCCGGGGCGCCACGACTACGGGCCCAAGCGGCTGTTCGGTCAGCCGCTGCGTTCGCGCGGCTACGACGAGCTCGCGGAGGCGGTCGACCGGATCATCAAGCAGCCTGCGTGCGCCGAGTTCATCGTGCGTAAGCTCGCGGTGTATTTCGTGGGCGACGACCCGGCGCCCGCACTCGTGGCGCGCGGCGTGGCGACGTTCCGTCTTACCGACGGCGACATCCGCGAGGTCCTGCGGACGCTCCTGACCGCGCCGGAGTTCGCTGACTCGCTCGGGCGCAAGTACAAGGACCCGATGCACTTCGTCACGAGTGCGTACCGCCTTGCCTACGACGGGCGAACCGTCACCGATACCAAGCCCTTGCAGGAGGCGCTTCGCACGCTGGATCAGGGCCTGTTCGGCCGCCAGACCCCGGACGGCTACCCGCTGACGTCCGGCGCGTACACGAGCTCTGGACAGGTCGCCAAGCGAATCGACGTCGCGCGCGCCATCGGCGCCGGCGCGCTCGCCGCCGCCGTGCCCGCCGCGACCGCGATGGGGGCGGGCACGGGCCCCGGGACTGGTTCCGGGAGTGGCCCGGCGAGTGGCCCGGCGAGTGGCCCGGCGAGTGGCCCGGGGAGTCGCGCTGGCATCGCGCCGGTCGCGCGCGGTGGCTTCGCCCAGCTGTCGAACCGACTCTACTTCGACGCGATCGAGCCGACGCTGTCGGCACAGACGCGGCACACGCTCGGCGAGGCGCGCAGCCCGCAGGAATGGAATGCGCTGCTGCTCGCCTCCCCGGAATTCAATTACTACTGAGGACGAACCATGCAGGACGATCACCGGCTGGCCGACGGGCGCCGTCCATGAAGCGGCGCGCGGTACTGACGGCGCTGCCGCTGGCCCTGGCCGGAGTCTCGGTCAGCGGCCGCCTGCTCGCGGCGCCCGCCGGCGGGGCCAAGCTCCTCGTCGTGTTCCTGCGCGGCGGCTACGACTGCGCCAACGCGCTCGTGCCCTACGCCAGCCCGTTCTATTACGAATCCCGGCCGACGATCGCCATCCGTGCGGGCGCCGCCGATGACCCGCACCTCGCGCTGCCGCTCGACGCGAGCTGGGCGCTTGCGCCGGCACTCAAGGCCGCGTTCGGCCCGCTGTGGCGGAGTGGCGAGCTCGCGATTTTGCCGTTCGCCGGCACCGACGACCTGTCGCGCAGCCACTTCGAGACGCAGGACGACATCGAGCTCGGGCTCGCGGCCAACGCCGGCCACCGCTTTGGCTCGGGCTTCATGGCGCGACTCGCGGCCGCGCTCACCGGCGCGCGGCCCATCGCCTTTACCTCGGGTCTGCCGATGACCTTCGCGGGCCTTGCGGACGTGCCGAGCATTGCGGTGCGTGAGGCCGGACGGGCGCCACTCGATCCCGCGGCCAGCGCCCTGTACCGCGAGCTCTATCGCGGCACGCCGCTTGCGGGCGCGGTCAACGAGGGGCTCAACCTGCGCGCGGAAGTGGCCGCCGATCTCGCCCAGGAAATGAAGGACGCTGGACGCAAGGGCGCGACCGCGCGCGGCTTTGCCGACGACGCAACCCGGATCGGCACGCTGATGAAGGACGGCTACTCGCTCGGTTTCGTCGATCTCGGCGGCTGGGACACGCACGTCAACGAGGGTGGTGCGGACGGGGCGCTCGCGCGCAACCTCGCCTCGCTCGGCGACGGGCTCGTCGCCCTCAAGGCGGCCCTTGGCAGCGACTGGGCCCGCACCACGGTGGTCGTCCTGTCCGAGTTCGGGCGGACCTTCCGGGAGAACGGCAACCGCGGTACCGACCACGGTCACGGCAGCGTGTATTTCGTGCTGGGCGGGGGCGTGCGCGGCGGGCGCATCGTCGGCCGCCAGGTGGCCGTCGCCCGTGGCCAGCTCTTCCAGGACCGGGACTACCCGGTGCTGAACAACTACCGCGACGTGCTCGGCGGGTTGTTTGCCGGCCAGTTTGGCTTGAGCGCGCGCGCGGTCGATGCGGTATTTCCCGGCGCCAAACCGCAGGCGCTCGGCCTCGTGTAGCGGTGCCGGCGAGGGGCTACCATAGGGGCCGTCGCCGCCACCGGACCCGCCC
>CAITAM010000154.1 GCA_903890265.1 uncultured Pseudomonadota bacterium
CCTGCTTGAAGGCGGTGCGCGTCTTTCGCATCGCGGTCGGGCCACAGGCGGCGGGTGGGCGGCGATAATCACCCTCGAACCACGCCCGGGCACCGCAGTACTGCCGGCAGCCGTCCCGGCCGGCCGTCACCGTGAGCGCAAAACCGCCGGGAATCTCGCCAAGCTCCAGCTCGCAGGACTCCGGCGAGAATTCGCTCTTCAACACGGCACGCCGCCCGACGACGGTGCCCGACAGTTCGCAGCTGTGGCCGTTCGCCCCCTGCGCCGTGGTCGTGAACGCCTGGCCGCTCGCCGTCGGCGTACCCAGCGTCGTCACGCAGCAGCCAGGCTGCACGTACTCGCCCGGCGCGTACGGCGGCGGTTCGGCGCCCACCGCGCACCGCGCGGCGGCCAGGGCCCACACGGCGACCGAGGCCAGCGCGAGGCCCGCTGCGCGCCTAGTGGTCACGGGGCGCAAGGATGCCATCGAGCAGCGCCGGCGTATCGGCGTTGACGCGCTCGAGATGCGGGTAGCGCGGGCCACCGTCGTAGGCCACGGACGTCGTCACGTAGCCGTCGCGGGTCTTGACCGTGAGTTCGATCGGCGCGTGGCTCGCGGCGGCGGCCTTCAGCGCCGACTCGAGGATCTCCGGGCTGTAGGGGATGCCGTTGACGGCCAGCACCTGCGCGCCCTCGGTCAGCTTCGCGTTGAAGGCGGGACTGCCCCACGAGACGCTCTGCAGCGTGCCGTCCTTGGTGTTGATCATGGCACCGAGGGAGTAGGTCAGGACCTGGACCTTCGCATTCGCGTCGCGCGCCTTTTCGTACGCGCTCGGGCTGTCGGTGTAGACGAGGCGGTAGCCGCCGCGGGTGATCCCGTCGAGGGGCGCCGGTCGGCCGGCGCCGTCCAGCCGCTCGCGCAGAAACGTCGCCCAGTCGAAGGGCTGCACGGCGTTCAGTGCCCGCACGACGTCGGCGAACTCGTAGGTCACGACGGTGCGACTGCCGTCGTTGATGCCGAAGAACTGGCGCGCGAAATCGTCCAGCGAGCGCGTGCCGTTCGACTTCTGCCGGATCAGCGTGTCGACGTCGAGCCAGACGAGCGCGCCTTCGGTGTAGTAGTCCATGTAGCGCTGGTAATCGCGCCAGGACATCGGCCGGCGGTAGTTCACGATCGCGTCGTTGGTCGTGTCCTGCAGCGGCCGCCAGGCACGCCCCGGCTGGTGATCGTAGCTCGCGGCGATCAGGGCGAGCTCGTCCAGCGTCTGCTCGCGGGTGCGCAGGCCGGCGCGGGCGGCCAGCACCTCGCCCCAGTACATCGTCTGGCCTTCGTAGACCCACAGCAGGCTGTTCTGCATCGGCACGTTGTAGTTCGGCGTCCACAGGTCCGCGGGGCGGCGGAACTTGCCGTTCCAGGAGTGGGTGTACTCGTGGGCAAGGAGGTCCCGCTCGTGCGCGTTGGCGTCCCAGTCGGTAAAGAGCGTCGGTGGCGCGCCGTTCTCGCTCGACTGGTGGTGCTCGAGCCCCTTCTGCTGCACGTCGTCGGACAGCGAGTACAGGAAGTCGTAGTGCCGGTAATGGCGTGCGCCGAACAGCCGGTAGGCCTGGCGCACGAGCGCGCGGTGGGCATCGAGCTGCTCGGGCGTGACCTTGAGGTGCTCGTCGCGGTCGGCAAACACGTTCAGCGTGACGCGGGCAGGCCCGCCCGGGTCGAGGTCAAAGCGTGCCGCGTGCCGCCCGGCGTAGACCGGGCTGTCGATCAGCGTCTCGAGGTCGGTCGCCTGGAAGGCGGTCGTGGCCGCGACCGGGCCCTCGGTCTCGAGCGCGGTCGCGAAGCTCCACTCGGGCGGCAGCGCGAGGCGGGCGGCGACCGGGATCTGGCGCGCGAAATACCCCGCCGGGTAGAAGAGCACGGTGTTCCAGTCGAGGATCAGGTTGTCGCGGCTGATCTCGGGCGGGCCGACGGCGCGCGAGGTCGGCGACAGGTAGTCGAACTCGACATGCAGCGCGGGCGCACCGGCCGGCACCGTCACGCGCAGCGCGTAGACGTTCGCCGGATCGCGCCGCCACGCGAGGGGCTGGCCGTTCGCCTCGACGCGGATGCCGGCGACCCGGTCGATCGGCCCGGTCGGGCTGTGGTTGCCGGGCAGCCACTGCGGGTAGAGGAGGACCAGCGGGCCGGCCGGCGCGGTCACGGTCTCGCGCACGTGGAGGACCCGACGCGCGAGATCGCTGGCATCGACCTCAAGCGCGACCCGGCCCGGGAACGGCCGGTCGACCGGCGCCGGAACCGCGCTGGACGGCGCGGCGGCGGCGGGGCCGGGGC
>CAITAM010000155.1 GCA_903890265.1 uncultured Pseudomonadota bacterium
CCGCTCACGGTCGGCGCCGCGGTGACGTCGCGGGACGTTTTTCGCTGTTGCGCGCCGTCTTCGCGACCGACGGCTTCCCGCGCGGGGCGGTGGCAGCCCGGAGGCCTGTCTTGATCTTCGTCGCGGTCGGACTGGCGGCGCGCTTCGCCAACGGCTTCGCGGCCGGCTTGCGCGCGCGGGCCGCGGGCGCCGGCGTGCCGCTGCGGCGCCTTGCCGCCTTCGCCGGTGCCGTGACCCCGACCGTGCCAGCAGGGGCGCTGGCCGTCGCCGCGAAGTCGCTTTCAAGGGCCGCGACTCTCGCCGCCAGCTGCTCGTACTCCGCGCGTGACACCGCGCAAAGGCGCTGCGCCACGGCCTCGGTACCCGCGCGCAGCGCGGCCTCCACGTCGAGTGCGGCGTTCAGCACCTCGGCGTGGCAGGCGACATGGTCCCGGCGCCTCAGGGCCTCGCCCCGCACCGCATCCTGGGTCTCGATGAACAGGCCGAGCAGCCTCGCGGGCTGACGGTGAGCGGCGGCCGACGCCAGACGGGCAAAGCGCGCCATGCCGTCGCGAAACAACACCGCTTCACGCTCCACGAGGCGTGCGCTCGCCTGCACCAGGCGCAGGCAAGCCCGGCCAAGGTCCGCGCCGCCTGCGTCGCCCGCGGCTGAGCCGTAGTGGCCGAGGATCGTCGCAAGTTCGGTGCCCGCGAGATCGGCGAGCGCGAGTTCGGTGACGAGCGATGACAGCCGCCCCAGCCGCTCGGCCAGTTCGCCCGAGCCTGCCCCCGGCGCGGTCAGGCGCGACCACGCGGTGGCAAACTCGGCGAGTTCCGCGGCGAGGCGCTGCCAGGCCGGCGCGCGGTCCGCCGCGCCGCCTGCCTCAGCCACGGTACCGCGCCGACGGTCGGCGGCGGGAGACATTCAAGGCTTTGTTTATAATGAGAAAAAAACTCCGCCGTTGCTCGGGCCTGGCATCGCGAGAAAAGATGTTGCAGCGCACCAAAAGATCCGTATACTGCATCGCACCAGATGATACCCGCCCACCGACTACCTTGACGATTCTAAGGAGATGACCATGGCGAACCCGAACACCGAAATCAACGCTTTCCTCGAGGCTTCGAAGAAGGCCCTCGCCCCGGCCGCGCGCTTCAACGAGCTCTCGGCGAAGACCATCGAGCGCGTTGCCCGTATGAACTACGAGGCGCTCGGCGACTTCCTGAACTACGGTCTGGCCCACCTGCACCTCACCAGCAGCGTCAAGGACGTGCCGGCGTTCGTGAAGAAGTCGACCGAGCTGACCCACCAGCTGGTGGAGAAGCAGACCCAGCGCTCGCAGGAGCTCATCAAGCTCGCCAGCGAGTCGCAGGCTGACTTCACGCAGTGGCTCGACAAGACCACCGCCGAAGTGGCTGCGAAGACCGCGAAGTTCGAAAAGGCTGCCTGAATCGCCCGCCCGGCGGCCATCGCACGCGCCGGGAACTGAGCATCAGAGCCAAGGATCCGGCCACCTTCGGGTGGCCGGATTTTTTATGGCACGCCGATCTTGCCCTTGGCGTCGAAGGGCACGTTGCGGAAGAACGTGATGCCGGTGCGGACGTTGCCGGTGACGCGATAATCGAGTCCGCCGCTCAGCAGGGTGCCGAGCGTCAGCACACCGCCAAGCCCGCTGCGCAGGTCGAGCACCAGCGGCAGCTCCACGTCCGCCGAGCCGCGCGCCGGAACGACGACCGCGGTGGTGCTCTCACCCTTGGCAAACGGCTCGCCGTTCACCGTAACGGCGTACGCGGCGCCCTCGAGCGGCAGCGAAATGCCGTTCGGATTGACCACCTTGAGCCGCACGGTCAGTTCCTGCTCCGCGACCTTCATGCTCTTGAAGCTGACGCCCTGCACGTAGACGTCGGGCTTCTCGAAGTGCGGCGCACACGCACCGAGCCAGGGCAGCACGCAAACCAGGGCGAGCCCGCCAAGTCGACGCCGCCGCGGCGTTCCGGTCGTTGTCATCTGCTGCATCCCCCTGATCGAGCCTCGTCTCGTTAACGCGGATAGCCGCCGCCAGCGGCCGCCGTTTGCGATCGCGGCCGTTGCGTTGACAGTATAAGCGCTGAGCCAAGACAATCCCGCCCGGCGCGCAGGGACCGGCCCGGTCGCGCCCGCGGGCGTGGCCGACGGGCGGCGGGCCCACGCCAACCGCTCAGCCGGCGACGCTCGCCGGCCGCCCGTCCGTTGCCCCGTTCCCAAGGACATTGACCCATGCGGACCCTGTTGGCCGTGCTGTTCGTCTGCGCCGCTGACGCGGCTGCCGCCGTTTCGGCCCGCTGCGAGTTGCCGGAGGCCCACCTGCACGCCCGACTGGCGGGCGCGGTCGATGACGAACTCGACTGGAGCGGCAGCCAGATGGGTTGCGAGGGGATGCCGCGCGCCGACGGAGGCATTCGCCTGCGCTTCACCGGCCGCGGCCGCTCGGGCCCGGTGGACGTCGTTTTTGGTGTCCCCGCGCTGGCCGAGGGCGCGTCCGGCCGGGCCCTGCCGGTCAACCTCACGCTGATCCTCGGTGGCGGGCGGGTGTTCGGCACCCGCGGCGCCGACCGCTGCACGCTCGACGAGGTACGCCAGGTCTCCGTGACCGATGCCGCGGGCGCGCGGCGCTGGCGCGTCGACGGGCGGGGCTTTTGCCTCGCGCCGGCACGCGCCGTCGGCGCCGACGACGC
>CAITAM010000156.1 GCA_903890265.1 uncultured Pseudomonadota bacterium
ATAAGTTTCACCATGATTGAGGAAGTTAGCGGCCAGTCTCCCAGTGACACTGTTTAACGTATTTCAAAGTCCATTAATGGAAAATCCTCGTGACGACAATGCAATTTCGATTGCGCATCGCGTACTGCAAGCAGGAATCTTATTTCTAAAGGAAATTGGTGTTCCTGAATCCGAAGTGTTTGCGGCTCTTCAGCGCTGCTCCACCCAATCAGCGCCTTTAGACAGCCCTCCACTCTCGGACATGACTGAGGCTATTGCACAAATCAGCCGCTTACTCTGGCAATGGAGAACGTCACCAGCGTTTACTTCAGACGCCGGAGTTCCTTTACCGCTGCCACGAACGGGCGTGACGTCCCTTGAATTTTTGTCACAAAAGTGCAACATCTCGAACATCGGCGATCTAGTAGCTCTAGCGTTGTCTATGGGCTGCTTGGAGGAACGGGACGGACTTTTGTGGCCATCCGGCCGGGAGGTAAAAATCCCTGAAACTGGACCTATCCAACTCTGGTACGACGCGAATGTTGCATGCCGAGCACTCGAGTCACTGGCGTTTAACGCTCACTCGCGAAAGTCCGGTCGTGAGACGCAGTTTCAAAGATTTGCCCATCAAAATCGTCTGGATAAGTCGCACCTTCCGTTATTTCGTCGCTTCGTGCGAGAGCAAGGGGAGTCATTTCTTGAATCAATAGATGATTGGATGGAGCGACATAAAGTCGACGATAACGCGTCTGATACCACGGAAGTATCGATCCATACATTCGTCTGGACCTCAGACTTCTACTCTAACGATGCTGACGATGCGACGACAAAGACTCAATTAATTCCAAAAGCAGAGTCAGACTAAGCACAGTTTTAGAAAGTTTCTCGGCCTTCATGAGCTTTGATCCGGGCTCGTTGCCCGCAATGAGAAAGTCTGTTTTTTCTGAAACAGACGTGGACACTTTACCTCCGTTTGCTCGGATCAATTGCGCGGCTTGCTCTCTAGACATTCCGTCGAGCGTGCCGGTGATTACAAACACTTTGCCTGCCAGAACGCCGCCAGATTCAGGCGCTGCCATTTCTTCAAATTGAATTCCGGAAGCGAGAAGGCGATCTATTATTTCCTCGTTCTGCGTATCGGAAAAAAAAGACCTGATATTTTGAGCAATGACCGGGCCGATATCAGGCACGGCGAGAATTTCTTCAGTACCTGCCGCCATCAATGCGCTCAGCGATCTGAAGTGCGTTGCTAAGGACAGCGCACTGGCCTCACCCACTCCACTTATACCCATCGCATGGAGAAATCTCGGCAACGTCGTGCGTTTGCTCTTTTGCAAGGCCTCAAGCAGATTCGCGGCGCTTTTCTCGCCCATGCGATCGAGCGAAGTCAGCGATGCCATATCAAGACCGTACAGGTCTGCTGCTGACAGTACGCGCCCTGAATCGACCAGCTGTTCTATGACTTTGGGCCCAAGCCCTTCGATGTCCATCCCGCGGCGCGAAGCGAAGTGACGGATCGATTCCTTCCGCTGTGCGGGACAGTGAAAACCTCCGCTGCATCGCGTGACGGCCTCGCCCTCGACCCTGATGACGGGTGACTCACAGACGGGGCAGCGCAGCGGCGGCGATACCGCAACCGCCGTGGGAATCCGCCGATCGAGCAATACCCGGACGACCTCCGGAATCACGTCCCCCGCCCTTCTGACCACAACCGTGTCGCCGACACGCACGTCCTTGCGCTGAAGCTCGTCGTAGTTATGCAGAGTCGCATTGCTGACCGTTACACCGCCGACAAAGACCGGTGCCAGCCTCGCGACGGGCGTCAGCGCCCCGCTGCGACCGACCTGCCACTCCACGTCGCGTACCGTCGTAAGTTCCTCGTCGGCTGGAAACTTGTGTGCGATCGCGAAGCGCGGTGCCCGCGACACAAAGCCCAGGCGCTCCTGGAGCGACACCTCGTCCACTTTGTACACCACGCCGTCGATTTCATACGGCAGCGTGCTGCGCCGGCTGCCGAGGCTGGAATAGAACTGAAGGAGGCCCTCGACGCCCCGGACGCAGCGGTTCTCCGGGCAGGTGCGAAGCCCCACCGTGCGCAGCAATTCAAGGGCGCCGGTCTGTGTCGCCGGGCGCTCCACGCCCTCGATCACGCCAATCTGGTAGAAATAGATCTCAAGGGGACGTGACGCCGTGATTCTCGGGTCCAGCTGACGGAGGCTCCCCGCCGCCGCGTTCCGCGGATTGACAAAGACCTTTTCGCCGCGCAGCTCCGCCTCCGCGTTCATCCGTCGGAACCCGGCCACCGGCATGAATACCTCGCCTCTTACCTCAAGCATCCGGGGTACGCTCTCGCCGTCGAGCCGAAGGGGAACCGAGCGAAGCGTGCGAAGGTTCTGGGTGACGTCCTCGCCGCGCACGCCGTCGCCACGCGTGGCCCCCCGAACCAGCACGCCGTCCTCGTAGGTGAGCGCGACCGCGAGACCGTCGAATTTCGGCTCGCAGGCGTAGTCGATAGGATCCGTCCTCGCAAGCCGCTCGCGGATGCGGCGGTCAAAGGCAGCGACCTCGTCGTCGGTGAAGGCGTTATCGAGCGAGAGCAGCGGCAGGCGGTGCTCCACGTCACCGAGTTCCTTCGCGGGCGCCGCGCCGACGCGCTGAGTCGGCGAGTCGGCGGTCACGAGCTCAGGGTGAGCGGCCTCGATGGCCTGCAACTCTCGCAACAGGCGATCGTATTCGGCGTCCGGTACCAGCGGGTCGGCGAGTACGTAGTACCTGTAGCTGTGCTGGGCAAGTTCCCGGCGCAAATCCGCCGCACGCTGACCGTCGCTCTTGCTCACCGCCTACCTCCGCTCGCCCCGGGCGGCCTCAGACGGCGCCGCGGTCCCGGGTCTGGTTCACGAGGTCCTGAAAGTGGCTCAGTTCCTCGCGTATCGACAGGATCTTCTGCGCCGAGAGTGCCACGCCGCGCTCGTCCTGCAGGGTTCCTCCGAGCCGATCCGCGAGGCGGCGAGCCGTGGCGAGCATGTCGTCGAACACCTGCGCCGCATCCACCGGTCCCGGGAACACGGCAAAGAGACTCACGCCCGGAAAGGACTGGCCTGCCATCTGGTCGATGTCAAAGGAACCGGGCTCGCGCAGGCTCGCCACGCTGAACAGCAGCCCGCCATCCGCACGCAGCCGATGGAAGATGGCGTAACGGCCGAATTCGAGGCTCTCCGCATCGAGCGCCGCCAGCAACGCGCGCCCGCTCGGCGGCAGGCGGCCGGCCGCCATGCGGATCGCCACGATCCGCTGCTCGATACCTCCCTGGCGCGCCGGCGTTTCCTGCGCAGGTTCCTGCGCGGGCGGTCTCGCCGCGGGCGCCTCGCGCAGTGCCGCGCCAGGCTCCGGCACGCGAACCGCCGCCGACGCGGGCGGGGATACCGCTGCGAAGCGCTCACCGCCGCGGGCATCGTCCTCGGCAAACTCGCGGATCGGGGGATCAATACCCACCGGCGCGCGGCGTCCGTCGTGCCGGGACGCGGGCGGCAGGTCGTCACCCTTGCCGTGCGCCACCCGCGCGGCGGGGGCGATCTCGCCGTCGTCGCCACTGACGAGGTCTACGTCACCGACGTCGTCCGGCAGGTCATCGATCGTAATGACCGGTGGCGGCAGGCCGGGATCCAGCCGATCGGCCGACCCGAAACGCGTCGGCACGATCGGCTCCGGGTCGCTGCCGAACGGCAACTCGTCGGACCGGCGGGCACCGTCGTCGTCGATGCGCGGCTCGTGCCGCTCGGACGGTCGCTCGTCGCGCAGGTCGTGCGTCGTTCGCGAGCGCCGCTGTTCCCACCACCAGAGCCCGGCCATGAGCACCGCGCAGATGCCAAGCAGGATGAGGCGCAGTTCGTAGATCACCGCGCTGCCTCAGGTACCGGCGAGACGCATCGCTTCATCGACGTCGACCGCGACGAGGCGCGAGACGCCGGGCTCCGTCATCGTCACGCCGAGCAGCTGGCTCGCGAGTTCCATGGTTCCCTTGTTGTGCGTGATGAAGAGAAACTGTACGCGCTCGGACATCTCGCGAACGATGTCGCAGAAACGACCGACGTTGTGTTCGTCAAGCGGCGCGTCGACCTCGTCCAGCAGGCAGAAGGGCGCCGGATTGAGCTCGAAGATCGAGAACACGAGCGCGACCGCGGTCAG
>CAITAM010000157.1 GCA_903890265.1 uncultured Pseudomonadota bacterium
CGCCTTCCGGCGTCACCCAGGTGATCTGGGCGTAAGGGTCCTTGATGTCGCAGGCCTTGCAGTGCACGCAGTTGGATGCGTTGATCTGCAGGCGCTTGCCGCCGTTGCCGTCGTCCACCATCTCATAGACGTTCGCCGGGCAGAAGTTCTGGCACGGATTGCCGAACTCGGTGGTGCAGCGCGTTGCGCACAGGTGGGTGTCGGCGACCCGCAGGTGCACCGGCTGGCTGTCGTCGTGCACGGTACCGGCGAAGAACACGGCGGCGACCCGGTCCCGGGGCTTCAGCTCACGCTCGGCCGCCCAGTGACGGTCGGGCGACGTGAACTCGGCAAGCTTCTGCAGGGCGAGGTAATCGGCCTTGTTCTTGAATGTCCAGGGCGTCCGGCCGCCGGTGACGGTCTCAAGGGCCGCATTCGCAAGTCCGAGCCAGAGGCCTTTCTTAAAGCCCGGCTTGAAGTTACGGACCTTGCGCAGTTCCGAGCCGCCGGGCGAGGCGCGAAAGCGAGCATCGAAGCCCTTCGTGCCGCCGGTCTCTGCGATGTGCTCGGCAGCGAGTGCCCCGGAGCGGATGGCCTGGTGCACGCCCTTGATCTTCGGCACGTTGACCATGCCGGCGGCGCAGCCGATCAGCATCGCACCCGGCATCTCGAGCTTCGGCAGCGACTGCCAGCCGCCCGCCGCGATGGTCCGCGCGCCGTAGGCCAGCATTTCGCCGCCCTCGAACAGCGGCTTGATCTTCGGATGATTTTTGAACTGCTGGAACGCCTCGAAGGGCTTGTAGTTCGGGTCCTTGTAGTCAAGGCCCGACACGTAGCCGACGTACACGCGGTTCTGGTCGAGGTGATAGAGGAAGCTGCCGGCATAGGTATTCGGGTCGGCCGGCCAGCCAATCGTGTGCTGTATGAAGCCTGGCTCCACCCGACCCTCGGGCAGCTGCCAGAGCTCCTTGATGCCAAGGCCGTAGGTCTGCGGCGAGCAGTCCGCGTCGAGCGCGAAGCGCCGGACGAGCGTCTTCGTAACACTGCCGCGCGCGCCCTCGGCGAGCACCGTGATCGGCGCCCGGATCTCGGGGCCCGGTGCGAAGTTCGGTCCGGGTTCTCCGGACTTCTCAAGGCCCATGTCACCGATCCGGACACCGACCACTTCACCGCTGTCGGCGACGATCGCCTCGGCGCCGGCAAAGCCGGCGAACACGTCGACGCCGAGATCCTCGGCACGCTTCGCCAGCAGCGGGGTCAGCATGCTGAGCGAAATAATGAAGTTGCCCTCGTTGTGCATCTGCGGCGGCGTCGGCAGTTTGACGGACCCTTTCGACGTCAGCAGCAGGAACTCGTCGCGGGTGGCAGGAACACAGATCGCCGGCGGCGTGGCGCGCCAGTCAGGCAGCAGCGCGTCGAGCGGACCCGGCTCCAGAACGCAGCCGGAGAAAGAATGGGCGCCAATGGCCGAACCCTTCTCGAGCACGCATACCGAGAGTTCAGGCTTCATTTGCTTGAGACGGATGGCGCACGACAGTCCGGCCGGGCCGCCGCCGACAATGACGACGTCGTATTCCATCTGGTCACGTTCAATTGCTGCGTTCATGTCCCATTTCCATTGAGCGTAGGGGAGGCGCGATCGGCCGGGAATCTAGCACGAACCGGCCGGGCCGGGCCGGTCAGCGAGGGCTGGCGGGGGCGGTGGCGTCGGTCCAGACGGTGGTCGCCGGATCGAGCTCCGGCAGGGCGCGAAGGTCCTTCTCAAAGGCGCGGCGGTCGCCGAGAACCACCACCGTCAGCGCGGCATCCTGGACGTACCGGCTGAGCGCTGCGCTGACGTCCGCCGGTGTCACGCCATAAACGCGGGTCATGTAGCCGGACAGCCAGCTGTCCGGCAGTTCGTGCAGATCGAGAAAGCCCATCACGCCGGCAAGGCCACTGCGGCCCGCGACGCCGATGACGTAGGTGCCAGCACGGTAGTTCTGCGTGCGGCGCAGCTCGTCCGCCGGCGGCGGCGTCTGTCGCAGCGCCGCAATCCCGCGCAGCAGCGCGGCGACCGACTCCGCGGTGTGGGCCGTGATGACGTCCGCGGAAAAAGTCACGGTACCGCTGCGGTACGTCGGTGCCAGCCAGCCCTGGACGCCGTAGGTCCAGCCCTTCTGTTCGCGCAGGTCCTGGTTGAAGCGGGACTGCAGGCCACCGCCAAGAACGGAAACGGCTTGCGCGAGCGCCGTGTAATCGGGTCGCGTGGGGTCTGCGCCCGGCGCGCCAATGAGGACGGTCGATTGCGGCGCCCCTGGCCGGTCGATCAGGACCACGCGGCGCTTCGGTGCGAGGACCGGGATGTCGACGGTCGGTGCGGGACCCGGGGCCCACGAGCCGAACGCGTCACGAACGGCGCGTTCGGCACGCGCGTGGTCGAAATGCCCCGCGATGTACACGCGGGTCCGTGCCGCGCCGAAATTGCGGGCAACGAAGTCCCGCACGTCACCGACCGTGTAGCCGTTGACGTCGGCATCGCTCGGCAGGCCCCGGCCGTAGCGGTGCGTGCCGTAGAGCGCGCGGCGCAACGCGTCACCGGCGAGCTGCTGCGGCTGCGTGCGGGAGACCGCGAGCTGGCGCAGGGCGTCGGCCCGAAGGCGCGACAGGGCCGCGTCAGGCAGCGCGGGGCGGCGCAGCACGTCGCCGAGCAGTGCGACCGCATCCGGTACCCGCTCGGACAGCACGTCGAGTGCAAAGGTCGACTGTTCGGCACCCATGCCGATCGACAGCGTCCCGCCCATGTCGGCCGCCGCCGCGGCGACGGCGGTCGCGTCCCGCTCGCCGGCGCCCTCGCGCAGGTACTCGCCGACAAAGTCGGCGAGCCCGTTGTGGCTGCCCTCGTCGATCGAGCCCGTGCGCAGAAAGACGATGACCGTGGCCTTGGGGATCTCGCCAACGTCGAGGAACGTGACCGTAAGGCCGTTATCGAGCGTCACGTTGCTGCGCGATGGCAGGACGAACGGCCGTGGCTCGGCGAGGGGTGGCACGGCTTCCTTGGCGGCAGCCGACGTCATGCCGACGAGGGTAAGGAGCAGCGCCGCGCGCGCCAGCAGGCGGGCGGTCGGCAGGCCTCTCAAGCTCATCGCCCTCCCTCCGCGCCGGGCACCAGCCTCAGTACCGTCCGGTTCGTCGGGACGAGGTACTCGCGGGCCACTCGCTCGAGGTCCGCCGCGGTGATTCGGCCGAACTCGGTCTCGATGCGGTTGACGCGACCGGGGTCGTCGTCAAAGAGCGCGAAACTCGCAAGCAGGGTCACGAGGCCAACGCGGCGCGAGTCGCCTGCCAGATCATAGAAAGAAGACCGCAGGCGGGTCGACGCCCGCTGCCGCTCTTCGGCGGTGACCGGCTGCTGCGCGAGGTCCGCGACGACGCGATCGAATTCCCTGACGATGTCGGCATCCGCCGTGGAGGCGTCGTGCAGCAGAGTGACCGTCCATAGGGTGGGTCCGTCGTAGTCGAACAGGCTGCCGCCGTAATTGATTCCGCCGCTGACGCTGTCGGAGTAGCCCTTCTCGCGCACGAGCCGCCGCCAGAGGCGGCTTTCCTCGCCGTCCAGCAGGACGGCCGACAGCAGACTGAAGGCATACCAGTCGCGGGAATTCCTCGCCGGCACGTGGTAGGCCAGCGCGAGCGCCGGGCGAGGTGCCAGCGGGTCGGTGCGCGTGGCACGCTTTTCCTCCGTCTGCGCAGGCTCGGAGACGTCCGGACGCGACGGCTCAGGACGATCCGCCAGCGGGCCGAAGTACTGCTCGATCCACGCCTTCGCCTGCGCCGTGTCGAAGTCGCCGGCAACCACCAGCACGGCATTGCGGGGTGTGTAGTACGTGTCATAGAAGGCACGGACGTCGTCGAGCGTTGCCGCGTCGATGTCGGCGAGGTCACCGTAGAAGTTGTGCGCGTTGTGCCAGTTCGCGTTAGCGTACTGCGGCACGTCCAGCCAGCCGAAGCCGCCGTAGGGCCGGTTGAGGACATTGACCCGGACTTCGTTCTTGACGACTTCCTGCTGGTTCTTGAGGCTCTCGGCTCCTACCGCAAGTCCGCGCAGCCGCTCGGCCTCAACCCACAGCACGGGCTCCAGCGCATGGCTCGGCACGATCTCGTAATAGTTCGTGTAGTCGTAGTGGGTCTGGCCGTTGCCTACGCCACCATTGCCCTGAATGATCTGGTTGGCTTCGCCCTTGGCGAGGTTCGTGGATTCCTGAAACATAAGGTGTTCGAACAGGTGCGCGAACCCGGTCCGTCCCTCGGGTTCGAGGCGCCAGCCGATGTGGTAGTGCGTCGCCACCGTGACGGTCGGCACGCTGCGTTCGGGCGACAGGACCACCCGAAGGCCGTTGCGCAGCCGGTAGTACTCGACCGGCACCCGGTAGCCGACCGGGCCGGTTGCTGGCACGGCCGCATCGACGGCGGCCCGGTGCGGCACCCCGGAGCAGCCACCGAGGATGCCGGGCAGGGCGAGCGCGAGAGAAAGACAGCAACCGGCGGCTCGCATCCGATGCGCCGGTGCCGACAGCGTGCGGACGATCACGGCGCGCCCACCCGGTTCCCGGACTGCCTTACTTCGGCTCGAGACGGATGGCGCCGTCGAGGCGGATGGTCTCGCCGTTCAGCATGGGGTTGGCGAAGATGGCGAGCGCCAGTTGCGCGTACTCCGACGGGTAACCGAGGCGCGACGGGAACGGCACCATGGCGCCGAGCGACTTCTGAGCCTCCTCGGGCAGCGAGGCCATCATCGGGGTCTCAAACAACCCGGGGGCGACGGTAACGACCCGGACGCCAAAGCGCGCAAACTCGCGCGCCAGCGGCAGGGTCATACCGACCACACCCGCCTTGCTGGCGGCGTAGGCGGGCTGTCCGATCTGGCCGTCGAACGCCGCGACCGAAGCCGTCTGCAGGATGAGGCCGCGTTCGCCTGCCGCGTTCGGCGTGTTGTGCTGCATCACGGCTGCAACCGCCTTGTTGACGAAGAACGTGCCGATCAGGTTGATCGCGATCACGCGGCTGAACTTGGCGCCGGGCAGCGCGCCGTCCTTGCCGACGGCACGGCCCGGTGCGACGACGCCGGCACAGTTCACAGCGAAATTGATGCCGCCCATCAGCTTGACTGCCTCGGCGACCGCCGCGTCGACTTCCGCTTCCTGGGTCACGTCCGCGTGAACGTAGTGCGCGTTGGCACCGAGACGGGCAGCGGCGGCCTTGCCGGCCTCGTCCTGGACGTCCATCAGGACCGCGCGGCCGCCGCCCGCGATCACCGCTTCGGCGGTGGCGAGCCCGAGCCCCGATGCGCCGCCCGAAATCAATGCCAGTGCGCTGCCAATGTCCATTCGCTTAACTCCCGTTGCAGGAAACCTTACAGCCGCAGACCACCGTCGATATCGACGCAGCGGCCCGTGAAGAAGTCATTTTCGACGATATAGGCCGCGGTGTGGGCGATTTCTGCGGGCAGGCCGAGCCGCTTCAGCGGCACGGGCGCCGTGACCTTCGCCAGGGTCTCCGGGGTCATGCTCGCCAGGATATCGGTGGCGCAGAAGCCGGGGGC
>CAITAM010000158.1 GCA_903890265.1 uncultured Pseudomonadota bacterium
CGGAATCACGATCAGTGGCCGGAAACTGCCGACGGCGTCATCGAGGGTCACTACCGTGTGCGTCACGCCGACGGCCGCTACCTCGACGTCTGGGACCGTGCCGTGCGCGTCGCACCGAACGACCCTGCCGACCAGCGTCAACTGGGCATCGTGCTTGACGTGTCTGCGCAGCGCCGTGTCGAGCGGCTGCTCGCGACCGCGGAATCGGTCGCCCGGGTCGGCTCCTGGGAGCTCGACGTCGCCACGTTCGCGCTGCGCTGGAGTGACGAGACCTACGTGCTGCACGGCGTCACGCGCGAGACCTACGAGCCCGAGGCCGAGACCTACGCGCGCTTCCTGACCGAGCAGGGCCAGGCCCAGCTCTGGGCGCACAACGCGGCCTGCATCCGCGACGGCGGGTCGTACGAGCTCGAGCTGCAGATCGTGCCCGCGACGGGTAAGAAACTCTGGGTGCGCATTGTCGCCGTGGCGCAGACGATCGACGGCCGTGTCGAGAGGCTGTTCGGTGCGGTGCAGGACATCGACGCGCTGAAGCGCCGCGGCATCCGGCTGCAGCGCCAGAGTCACTGGCTGACGCTCGCCCTCGCCACCAACGAACTGACGACCTGGCGCTGGTATCCGGACACCGACCAGTTCGTGCTCGATCACCGCAGCCACGGGTACCTCGATGAACTTCCGTCGCGCCAGCCCCTCGGCGAGTGGCTGACGCACCTCACGCCGAGCTGTCGCGAGTCGTTCCGTGCTGCCCTGCGCAGCACCGCCGACACCGGGGATCCGGTGGACATCCAATGCCGGATGCCCGCGCCGGCCGGCGAGCGGCACCTTGAGATTCGTGCCGAGCGCGCCGTGTCGCCGGACGGCATCGCCCTGATCGGCACGCTGCGCGACGTGACGGCCAGTCGTGCCACCGAGCAGCACCTGCGGACCCAGGCCGAGGTGCTGTCGAGCATGGGCGAGGGCGTTTGCGTGGTCGGTCCCGATCACGCCGTGCGCCTGACCAACCCCGCCTTTGACCGGATGTTCCGTACCGGGCCCGCAGGCCTTACCGGCCGCCGTCTTGACGACGTACTCGAGTTGCCGGCGGGCGGCGGTCCGGCGCGTGAGATCGAGGTGGTCAGGGAGGACGGCTCGCGCTTTTTCGCCGCCGTGACCGTCAGTCCGCTCGTGCTGCACGGTGAAGCGCTGCAGATCGTCATCGTGCGTGACGTAACGGACCGCAAGGAGCTGCAGATCGAGCTTCTGGAGACCGCCAACCGCGAGCAGCGGCGGATCGGCAGCGACCTTCATGATGGCCTCGGCCAGGAGCTGACGGGCATTGCGCTGCTGCTGCGCGGCCTCGAGGAGCGGGCGGCACGCGGCGCGACGCTGGCGCCTCCTGACATTGCCGAGATCGTGGCGCTGGTCAACCAGGCCATCCAGAGTACGCGCGCCCTGGCGCGCGGTCTGTCGCCCGTGGAGATCGAACGTGGCGGGCTCGCCTACGCCCTGCGGGCGCTCGTCAACCGGGCGCGCGACCTGTACGCCCTCGACATCCGGTTCCAGGCACGGACGTCGCGGGCCGTCACGCTGCCGGCGGCCGCCAAGACCCATCTCTACCGGATCGTGCAGGAGGCGCTCACCAATGCCGCGCGCCACGCCCGGGCGACCCGGGTCGTGGTCCGCCTGCGGGTCCTGAGCGGTCGGGTGTCCGTCTCGGTCGACGACGACGGGACGGGGCTCGACCCGACCACCCCGGACGCCGGGATGGGACTCAAGATCATGCGCTATCGCGCGGAAATCATTGGCGCTACCCTTAAGGTCGTGCCGGCCAAACCGTCCGGAACGCGGATCTACTGCTCGGTGGTGCAGCCTGCCGGTGAACCGGCGCCCAAGCCCGGACCGGCCCGCGCCCGGCGGGCCGCTGATCAGAAGGGAACTTAAGCATGTCCATGACGAAGCGCCGCGTGTTGATCGTCGATGACCATCCGATCGTCCGCCAGGGGCTTCGTCGGCTGATCGAGCAGGAAGACGACCTGACGGCGTGCGGCGAGGTCGAGACGGCGCGCGATGCCAAACTGGCCATCCGCGACCTCAAACCCGATGCCGTGATCGTCGATATTTCGCTCCGCCAGGGCGACGGCATCGAACTGGTCAAGGACAGCCGGGCGCATTACCCGAGCCTGCCGATCCTCGTGCTCTCCATGCACGAGGAGACGATCTATGCCGAGCGCATGCTATCGGCCGGAGCCAACGGCTACATCATGAAGCAGGCGGCCAGCGACCAGTTTCTGGTGGCGCTGCGGCGCGTGCTCGACGGCGGCATCTACGTCAGCGAGGCCGTCGGCAACAGCATGATCCAGAAGTTCGCCTCGGGCGGCTCCTACATTTCCGCGAATCCCATCGACCGGCTCTCGAATCGCGAATTGCAGATCCTGCATATGATCGGCAAGGGACTGTCGACGCGCCAGGCCGCCGAGGCGCTCAACCTGAGCGTCAAGACGGTCGAGTCCCACCGCCAGCGCATCAAGCGCAAGCTGAACCTCAACACGGGTTCGCAGCTCGTGCAGTACGCCGTGAACTGGTTCTCAGGCCGGGAGGCCGCGGCGCGCTGAGTCGCACCCGCCCGCCGGCAGCGGGCCGCCGCCGCCGTGCGGCGGGCAAATGCGTGAACCCCGCCGCAGACCGTCCGGCGCGGCTGGTCCATCCTCTCCGCGTTCTGTGAAGTCGCTTCGGTCGTTGCGGTTTTCGCCCAACCGATAAAGCGAGTTTTTCAGCACCGGTCGGCTTCAAGACGGCGCATGCCAGGCCGACAAGTACTGAGGTGGGCAAGGCCCCGATAACCCGAGCCGGCAACTGACTGCATGTATTCCGCGACCCAAAATCCGCC
>CAITAM010000159.1 GCA_903890265.1 uncultured Pseudomonadota bacterium
CAGGCGCCCGATAGCGGCCTCGACGTCGCTCGCCCCCGTCGCCGCGAGCGGCACGTCGAGGCGGCCGTAGCAGTGACCGCTCGCGATCAGCGGCCGGGTGTGCCTGACGAGGAGCAGGTTCACGGGCCGTGCACCGTCGCGACGAGGCCAAGGCAGAAGGCGATCTCGGTCAGCTGCTGCGCGGCACCGAGCGCGTCGCCCGTGTAGCCGCCGAGCCGCGCGGCAAGCCGCGCGCGCCAGAGCAGCAGCACCGCGAGGCAGAAGGCGCTCGCCGCCACGCCCGGCCAGCCGCCGTAGAGCAGTGGCAGGGCGCCCGTCAGCAGCGCCACGGCGACCGTCTGCCGCCCGACCGTGACGAGCGGTCGGGCGCGCGAGTCCTCGCCGTCGCGCACGTAGGGCAGCGAGGCCATCAGGAGGACCGTGGCGGCGCGGCTCACGGCGTGGCCGCCGATCAGCGCGAAGCGGATCCAGCCAGGGCTCAGCAGGGCGAGGGCCTCCCACTTGAGCAGGGTGGCGAAGAGCAGTGCGAGCACGCCGAAGGTACCGAGCCGCGGGTCCTTCATGATCGACAGGATCCGTGCCCGGTCGAAGCCGCCGCCGAGGCCGTCGGCCGAATCGGCGAGCCCGTCCTCGTGGAACGCACCGGTCAGGTAGATCGCGAAGGCGAGCGCGAGCAGCACGGCGAGTCGCACGGGCAGCAGCACGGCCGCGACCGAGAAGGCGCCGGCGCTTGCCGCGCCGACAAGGAGGCCAACGGCCGGCAGGTAGCGCACCGCGTCCTTCAGCGGCGCCGGCTCATGGCCAACGCTCGCCGGCACGGGCACGCGCGTGAAGTACTGCACGGCGGCCAGGAACACCCGCCATTCGTCGTGCCGCAGGGGCTGCCTCATGGGTGCCTCGTGTGTTGACTCAGATCTTGCCGCTGACGCCCGCGCTCGCAAACGTCGCCATGCCGCCGAAGAGCGCGAGCGCCGCACGAACGACAGGCAGGGCAACCGCCGCGCCCGAGCCCTCGCCGAGGCGCATGCCGAGGTCGAGCAGCGGCGTGACGCCGAGGTGGGCGAGCAGGGCTTCGTGGCCGCGTTCCGCCGAGCGGTGCGTGAACACGAGCGATGCCCGCACCGAGGGATCGAGCGCCATCGCCGCCGCCGCGGCGACGCTGACCGTGAAGCCGTCGACGAGCACGAGCAGGCGGTGCTCGCGCGCGGCGAGCAGCGCGCCCACCAGCATGACGATCTCGAAGCCGCCAAAGCGGGCGAGCAGCGCCGGCACGGTGTCCGGCCGCGGCGCGCGCGCGAGCGCCTGCTCGAGCAGGCCGGTCTTGCGTGCGAGGCCCTCGTCATCGAGGCCCGTGCCGCGCCCGACGCAGACCGCGAGCGGCAGGTCGGTCAGGCCGTGCATCAGGAGCGCCGCGGAGGCGGTGTTGCCGATCCCCATCTCGCCGAGCAGCAGCGTGTTGGAACCGGCCCGTGCGCAGTCGGCGACGAGGCGCCGTGCGCTCACGAGGCCCGCCTCGACCCGTGCCGGCGTCATGGCCGGCCCGTGCAGGTAGTTCGCCGTGCCCGCGCCGAGCTTGGCATCGATCAGGAGCGGGTGGGGCGCGAAGGTCGCGTCGACCCCGGCGTCGACCACCTTGAGCGTGAAGTCGTTGCTGCGCGCGAGCACGCTGATCGCCGCGCCGCCACCCAGGAAGTTCAGCACCATCTGCGCCGTGACCGCCTTCGGAAAGGCGCTCACGCCGGAGTCCGCCGCGCCGTGGTCGGCGGCAAAGACCAGTGCGACCGGCGCCGTGATCGAGGGCGCGAGCGTGTTCTGCAGCACGGCGATGTCGGCGGCGAGGCGCTCGAGGCGGCCGAGCGAGCCCGGTGGCTTCGTCAGCTGGTCGAGGTGGGCTAGGGCCACGTCGAGCGTGACCGTCGGCTGGGGCGTGTTCATGGCTGTCCTTTTACCGTGAGGGGGAGGCCGGCGACCATCAGGACCACGCGGTCGACGCGCGCGGCGAGCGCCTGGTGCAGCCGGCCGGCCACGTCACCGAAGCGGCGGGTGAGTTCACCGAGCGGCATGATGCCAAGGCCCGTCTCGTTGCTGACCAGGAGGAGGTCGGCGCGCAGGTCGGGCAGGGCGGCGACGAGGGCCCGGGTCTCGTGCTCGAGCCGGGCCTCGCCCGCCTCGAGCAGCTGGGTGAGCCAGAGCGTCAGGCAGTCGACGACGATCACCCGGTCGGGGCCGTCAAGGCGGCGCAGGCAGGCCTCGAGCGCGAGCGGCTCCTCGACCACCGCCCAGTGCGCCGGCCGGTCGGTACGGTGGCGGGCAATCCGTGCGCTCATCTCGGCATCGAGCGCGAGCGCGGTCGCGACCACGGTCACGGGGCGGGCGCTCGCGATCGCCTGCTGCTCGGCATAGCGCGTCTTGCCGGAGCGCACGCCGCCGAGGATCAGCGACTTCACAGCCGGGCCTCGATGCCGAGGTAGCCGCCGCGCCGGTAGGTGCCGTACTGGTAGGCCGTCTCGTAGTGCCGATCGGCGAGGTTCTCGACCCGCCCGTAGACCAGCCAGTGCGGGGTCACGTTGTACGCGGCACGCAGATCCATGACGGTGTAGGGCGACAGGCGGATGGCATTGGCCGGGTCGTCGTACGTGGCACCGGCGTAGCGCGCCGCGAGGCTCGCGGTAAGCGACGACGAGGGGCAGTAAATGAGCGTCAGGTTGGCGAGGACCCGCGGCCGGCGAAAGAGCTCCTTGCCGTCGGTCGCCGCGCCCGGCGAGCGATCCCGGTTGTCGGTCAGGGTCGAGTTCGCCGCCACGCTGAGCGTCGAGGTCAGGGTCGCGGCGGCCTCGAGCTCGGCACCGCGCGCGACGGCGCGCGTCGTGTTGTCGTAATAGCCCTGCGGGCTCGTCACGCAGCGCGGCTGCGGCGTCGAGCAGTCGACGAAGCCGATGAGGTCGTGGCTGTCGCGGTGGAAGACCGTCGCCGCGACCAAGAGGCGGCCACCGAGCGGGTGCAGGGTGAGGCCGGCGTCCCAGCTGTTCGCGGTCTCGGGCCGCAGCGTCGTCGTGCCGTAGGGGCTGTAGAGCTGGTAGGGCGCCGGCGCCTTGAAGCCCTGGCCGACACTTGCCCGCAGCGCGCTGCCTTCACCCAGCGCCCACGCCACCGCCGCCTGGCCCGTGGTGTGGGTGCCGAAGGTGTCGTGGTGGTCGCGGCGCGCACCGGCGGTGACGGTGAGCGCCGCGCGGTGGAAGGTGTACTCGGCATAGGCGCTGCGGGTGCCTGCTTCGGCCCTGACGAGTCCGGGGCCCGTGTCGTAGGCCGGCGTGTCGGTCGACATGGTCGCCCG
>CAITAM010000160.1 GCA_903890265.1 uncultured Pseudomonadota bacterium
CCGGCCTCGGGCGCCGGCGTAGGCATGCTCATTAGCCTCGGTGAACGTCTTTGGTCGCTACGTTTGGTCGCCCGTTCCGCCGACCGGGTCGCGAACGCACCGGGCGAGAAACAGGCCGCGTACTTCTGCACTCGGATAGCGCTCGGTCAGCACGCGCTTGGCGACCTGGAAGTGCTTGCCGCTGTTCAAAACGTCATCGACGACAACGATCACCGGGCGCGGTGGCCCGTTGGGATCATCAGTCACGCGCGTCAGTTGCCGCAGCTCGTCGTACGGCAGTCGAGAACCTCGGTGATCGGCCACCATGCTCTGCGAGACCGTCAGCAGATCACGCACGTCGGCGCCATAGCCACTAAAAGCCGCGTCGAGCACACGGCGCATCCGGTCGTCGAAGTCGGGATGCCCGCGGGCTTTTGAGCCGGGAACCGGCACGAACGTCGCGTGCTCTTCGACGAAGACGCGAGGAATGAGATGCCGCAATGCTCGCCCACCGTGCGCAATCGCCGTGTCCTTGTACTGCTGGCGCGCCGGGTTGGCCAGGAGGGCCGTCGGCTCGATTTTCAGATTGCGGATCAGCTGATTGGTCGGACTGTGCGCATAACCCTTACGGGGCGCGTACTCCCAGACATAAAAGCACCGGTCGGTCGCGCCGAGTGAAAAGTGCTCGGCGACCGTGACCTCGTCGATCTGCCACAGCTTGTCAGGTATCTCCGGGAGCAAGCTGATTCCTGATCTCTTCATAGTCAGCGACACGAATCGCGCCCTGCGCCAGAAACCGGTTGGGCCAGGTCAGCGCGCTGTTTCGAAAGCAGCTGTCGAGGATAAAGAGCTTCCGGCCCTGTTTGAGTGCGTGCCGCGCCTGCGTCAGGGTGCCAGAGGTCTCGCCCGCCTCAACGATTACCGTCGCCTCGGTGAGCGCCGACATCGTCACGTTGCGCTCGGGGAAGAAGTGCTTGCGGCTCTGGAAGTGCTGCCGGGCATAGCGGACGATCGGTACCTGGCTGATCAGCACGTGCTCATCGGCGATCGTCTTCTGCAGCGCGCGATTCTCGGCGGGATAACTCTCCGTAATGGGCGTGCCGATAACCGCAATCGTTCGCCCACCCTCCGCGATTGCCGTGGTGTGCGCGACGGTGTCGATCCCGCGGGCGAGCCCCGACACGATCGTGAACTGATCGGCCACCAGGCTCTTCGCGAGCTTTGCCGCACGGCGACGCCCTTCTGCGGTGGGCTCCCGGGTACCCACAATCGCGACGCATCTGGACGTAACGAGCTCCCAGGTGCCCTGGAAATACAGGAGCTCAACCGGATGATCGGCATCGCGCAGTTTGCGCGGGTAGTCGCCAGCCCCGTGGACGCGAACACCGAAGTGCTGAATACCCGCTTCGCGAATGGCGCCGAGGGCAAGCCGCGCAAACTTCTCGCTCTCCGCTGCCGACACGAAATCGGACGGAACGGCCCCGGCGTGAGCGCGAAAGCGCTGCGCGATCGATTTGAACCACTCCCCGTCCTGTGCCCACAGCGCTTCGTAGGCACCGAGCTCCCGCAG
>CAITAM010000161.1 GCA_903890265.1 uncultured Pseudomonadota bacterium
GGCTCCGGTGCGCCGAAGCTTTGGCGCCGGCCCGTTCGGTTGTCGATGAAGCCAATCGTCGGCTCGACCGTCTGTCTTCAGATTTTCAAACGGTAACGGCTGAGGAGCGGGCGATCGCTCAACAGATCCGTGACCTTCGTCAACGAATCATCCAGATCGATCAGGATATCGGGCGCGAGTCGGCATTGCTTGCCCAGGCGATGGCGGCGAGGGCTCGGTTGGAAGAGGAGCGGGATCGCCTCGAGCAACAAGGAGTTGGCGATCTTGAGGCGCAGGAGCGTGCGGCGATGTTGTCGCAAGAGGCCGGAGAGGCAGTGCGAGCCGCCGATGCCGAGCTCAATTTATCGACGGCGCGGGTCGCGCAACTTCAGGCGGAGCGCTCAGCGGTCCTGCGCCGGGTCGCCGGAATCGAGGAGCGTCGTGCGCGGCTGCGCCGGCAACAGACTGATGCCGAATTGCGAACACGTGAGTTCGATCTCCTTGGAATTCCCAAGGAAAAACTCGACGCGGCGGCGCGGGCAGTGGTCGATGCCGAGGCGGCGGTTGAGAGTTTTCGCGGCGCGGCCGAACGGGCGGAGCAAGACATACGCTCGGCCCAGGCGCAAGAATCTGCCGCACGTCCCCTGCTCCGCGCTGCGGAACAACGATGCCTCTCCCTCAACGCGGAGATTCAGGCCTTGTCCAGGTTGGTGCAAAGCGCTGGTCGTGCCGGAGCAGCGCCGATCCTTGACGGGATCAGGGTAGAGCCAGGTTACGAGACCGCACTGGGTGCCGTGCTTGGCGATGACCTGCTCGCCTCGCTTGATCCCGCTGCGCCCATTTTTTGGGCTACGCTTGGTGCTGCCGAGCTCGTTGCACCTGCATGGCCGGTTGGTGTGCGGTCGCTAGCCGAGGTGGTCACGGCACCGGCAGCGATGACACGGCGTCTTCGGGCCGTAGGGCTTGTGACCGATCCGGCCGATGGCTGGCGATTTCAGTCCGAGTTGAGACACGGGCAACGCTTGGTCGCCCGTGACGGCGGGGTCTGGCGTTGGGATGGCCTCACGACGGCGCCAGGGGCTCCGACGGCGGCCGCCACACGACTTGCTCAACGCAATCGCCTGATCGATCTTGACCGAGACCGGCAGACAGCGGACGCGGAACTTGCGACGGCGCAGGACGCACAGCAGACGGCCCACAAGGCTCTCGAATCGGCGCAGATGGCTGACCGGGCCGCCCGGGACGCGCTCCGCGCCGCGACCCAGCAGGTTGCGACGACGCGCTCCGCGCACGCTAGTCTTGTACAACAGGCGAATGCAGCTGACGCGCGCCGTATTGCCGCAGAAGAGACATTGCGACGCCTTGTAGCCGATCAGGCCGAAGTTGATGTTCAGGCCGCTGAAGCGCAGCAGGAACTTGCCATGCTTCCCGACCCGGATGCGCAACGCGCCGATATCGAGCGGCAACGTGAGTACGCCGCCAGCGCCCGTGAGCGCGAAAGAGGCTATCGGACGGAGGCCGAACGGCTGTTGCGCGACGCCGCGACACGGCAGTCTCGTCTTGCAGCGGTCACGGCAGAGCTGAGCAGTTGGCAGGACCGCGCGACAGGCGCTCAGCAGCAGCACGACACTCTGGGCACGCGGCGCGATCAATTGCTTGCCGAACTCGCGACCCTTGATGCCAGACCTGAAGAATTGCAGACCGCGAAACGCGCTATTGAAAACGAACTTGATATCGCGCGTCGAGTCACCCGGGAAGCGGCAGCGGCGTTGTCCCAGGCTGAAGCCGTCGTGATTGTTGCCGAGCGCCGCCACATCGAGGCGTCTGA
>CAITAM010000162.1 GCA_903890265.1 uncultured Pseudomonadota bacterium
CGAAGGTCGGCTGGATGAGCGTGCCCTCGACCGTGCGGTCGAAGACCTCCATCAGGAGCTTGCCCGCGCCGGCGCTCGCCTCCACCGGCGCGCCGAGCGAGCCCAGCACGTGAGCGAGGTAATCCCGCTCGCGCAGTCGTGTTCGGTCGAGTGACGGATTTTTCTCCATCACGCTGTCCTCGACCGAGATGCGCAGGAACGGGCTGCCGAAGTCGAGCACGTGCTCGAGGTAGGGCACGCGCGCCGAACCCACGACGTTCTCGGCGACACCGCGGAACAGCGTCTCGACCAGATCCATGATGTCGATGTAATCGGCGTAGGCCTGGTAGAGCTCCAGCATTGTGAACTCGGGGTTGTGCCGGGTCGACAGCCCCTCGTTGCGGAAGTTGCGGTTGATCTCGTAGACCCGCTCGAAGCCACCCACGACCAGCCGCTTGAGGTAGAGCTCCGGCGCGATACGCAGGTACATCGTCATGTCGAGCGCGTTGTGGTGCGTGACGAACGGTCGCGCCACCGCGCCGCCCGGAATGGGCTGCAGCATGGGCGTCTCGACCTCCATGAACCCCGTGGCGTTCAGCGTCGAGCGCAGGTAGGCGACGATGCGCGTGCGACGCTCGAACACCGCCCGGCTGTCCGGGTTCACGATGAGGTCGACGTAGCGCTGCCGGTAGCGCACCTCGGTGTCGGACAGGCCATGCCACTTGTCAGGCAGCGGCCTGAGCGACTTGGTGAGCAGCCTGAGCGTGTGTGCGCGTACCGACAGCTCGCCGGTCTTCGTGCGCATGAGCTCACCCGCCGCGCCCACCACGTCGCCGACGTCAAAACCCTTGAAGGCCTCGTAGGCCTCGCCGAGGAGCGTCGCCTGCAGGAACAGCTGCAGCCGGCCGCTCTGGTCCTCGAGCACCGCGAAGCTCGTCTTGCCCTGCACCCGCTTGGCCATCAGCCGGCCGCTGACCTTCACCGTGACCGGCTCGGCCTCGAGCGCGGCACTGTCCTTGCCGACGAAGCGGACCTGCAGGTCGCCGGCGAGGTCACTGCGCCTGAAATCGTTCGGGTAGGCCGCACCGCCGTTGCGCCACTCGGCGAGCTTCTGGCGGCGCTCCTGGATCAGGTGATTCTCGGCCAGTGGGTTCGGGTCCGCGGCGGGGACGTCGCCGGCGCCGGTCGGGGTATCGTTGCTCATTGCGTGTCAGAGCCCCTGCTTGAGGCTCGCCTCCATGAAGGGATCGAGCTCACCGTCGAGCACGGCCGTGGTGTTGCCGACCTCGACCAGCGTACGCAGGTCCTTGATCCGCGACTGATCGAGTACGTAGGAACGGATCTGGTTGCCCCAGCTGACATCGGACTTCGAGTCTTCCAGCACCTTGGCGGCGGCATTGCGCTTGTTGAACTCAAGCTCGTAGAGCTTGGCCTTCAGCATCTTCATCGCGGTGGCGCGGTTCTTGTGCTGGCTGCGCTCGCTCTGACACGAGACCACGATCCCGGACGGCACGTGGCGGATGCGCACCGCCGATTCGGTCTTGTTGACGTGCTGGCCGCCGGCGCCACTCGAGCGGTAGGTGTCCGTCTCGAGATCCGCCGGATTGATATCGACCGCGATGTCGTCGTTGATCTCGGGGCTGACGAACACGGACGCGAACGACGTGTGCCGGCGATTGCCGGAGTCGAACGGCGATTTTCGCACCAGCCGGTGGACACCGGTCTCGGTGCGCAGCCAGCCGTAGGCATAATCGCCCTCGATCCTGAGGTTGACGCCCTTGATCCCGGCGACCTCGCCGACCGATATATCCATGACCTCGTGCTTGAAGCCGTGCGCATCGGCCCACTTGAGGTACATCCGCATCATCATTCCCGCCCAGTCCTGTGCCTCGGTACCACCGGCACCGGCCTGGATGTCGAGGTAGGCGCTGGACGGATCCATTTCGCCCGGGAACATGCGCTGGAACTCGAAGGCCTTGACGTCCTTCTCCAGCCGCTCGCGGTCGCGGTCGATCTCGACGAGGGTCGCCTGGTCGTTTTCGGCCTCGGCCAGGTCGAGGAGCTCGAGCGCTCCGGCGAGGCCGTCCCGGACACGGTCGAGGCGACTGACGATCGCTTCGAGCTTGGCGCGCTCACGGCCGAGCGCCTCGGCACGCTCCGGCTGGTTCCAGACCGCGGGCTGCTGCAGCTCGCGGGTGACTTCGGTCAGCCGTTCCGACTTGTCAGCGTATTCAAAGATACCCCCGGAGAGAGTCCAGGCGTTCCTGGAGCTCCCGGAGAGTTCGGCGCAGCGGAGTCACTTCGATGGTCATGAGCGTGTCTTCGGTCCTGGTCTGGGACGCTGCCGGCGGGGCAGCGAAAGAAGCAAAATTGTAACACGTGCCCCGCGCCGCCTCAGCCGGCGGCGGGCGTGAACTCGTCGACCAAGAGCTGCAGGCGACGCACCCCCTGGTACTCGTTGACGTCGAGCCGGTAGACGAGGTCCGCCACCGTTCCCGGCCGCGGCAGCGCGCGCCCGCTGCGTTTCAGCCAGCCGAACGCGATCGCGTCGAGCGGTGGTGCGGCCCGGCCCTGGCGGACCACGCATTTGAGGTGCCCGTCACCCACCTCGCGCGCCTCGAGCACCGAGAAGCGGCCGTCAAAGCACGGCTCGGGAAAGCCCGAGCCCCACGGCCCCGCGGCCCTAAGCGTCGCCGCGGTCTCGAGGGTAAGCTCCGCCGCGCCGAGCTCGCCATCGGTGAGCCACGTCCCCTGCAGCATGCCGGGCTCGGCGCGCCGCGCCACCTCGGCGGCGAAGAGGTCGGCGAACTCGCGGACCCGACCGGCGCCGAGCGTCAGGCCCGCCGCCATGGCGTGGCCACCGAAGCGGTCGATGAGCCCGGGCACGGCCGTCGACACCGCTTCCAGCGCGTCGCGCAGGTGCACGCCCGGCACCGAGCGCGCCGAACCACGCAGCGCACCGTCGTCGCCCGGTGCAAATGCCACGACCGGGCGGTGCACGCGGTCCTTGATCCTGGACGCCACCAGACCGACCACGCCCTGGTGCCAGCCCGCGTCGTACAGACACAGCCCTGCCGGCAGCGTGGCGCCCTCGGCGTCAAAGCGCAGGCCGACGATGATTCGCTCGGCCTCCGCCTGCATCTTCGATTCGATCTCGCGGCGCTCGGTGTTCAGCC
>CAITAM010000163.1 GCA_903890265.1 uncultured Pseudomonadota bacterium
TCGTCGACCACGCTCGGCTTTGGCAACGACACGGTCGGCCAGACGACGACCGGCCAGCGCCTCATCGTCAGCAACACCGGCAGCGGCCCGCTGACCCTCGGCGCCATCGGCCTTGCCGGCGGCGCGGCGGGTGACTACCTCACGGGCGGCAGCTGCAGCGCGGGTCTCGTGCTCGTGCCCGGTGCGAGCTGCTACATCACGGTGAGCTTTGACGCGACGAGCGCGGGCGCGCGTACCGCCTCGCTGTCGATCGCGGTGGCGGGCGGCGCGACCGACGTCGTGGCGCTGTCGGGGACCGGCGTCGCGGTGCCAAGCGCCGTGCCCTCCACCGACGGGCCGCTGCCGCCGTGGTCCTACGCCCTGCTCGCGGTCGCCTTCGCGGCGATCGGCCGGCGCCGCCTCGGCACGGCGCGACGCTGAGCGGGGGCGGTCCTCAGGGGGCGCCTTCGCTCAAGAGCGGCGTCACGATGCGCTCGAGGCTCGCGGCAGTCCACGCGGAGTCGCGCCGCGCCCAGCCGTTGTCGCGCAGCCGTCCGGCACGGTCGATCACGAAGCTGACCGGCATCCGCCAGATCCGCCCGTACGCGGGCGCACTGTCCTCGCGCAGAAACCCCACCGGAAAGCTCAGCGTCCGGGCCACGTCACGCACCGCCGCGACCGAGTCCGGCTCGTCGATGCAGAAGCCGAGCACGCGAAGCCCGTCGGTCGCGTGCGTGGCGGCGTAGGCCGACAGCAGCGGCAGCTCCTCGCGGCACGGGCCGCAGTAGGTCGCCCAGAAGGTCAGGATGACGACCTGCCCGAGGAGGTCCGCGGACGCGATCCGCGTGCCGTCGAGCGTGACGAGCACGGCGGGCGGCGCGGGCTCGCCGAGCCGGAGGCCGCGCGCCGCGGCAGGTGAGGCGACGAGCCCCGTCGCCCCGCCGAGCGCGAGGGCGCTCAACGATTTCAGCAGGCGCCGGCGGCTCGCGCGCGGCCCGTTCATCGCGGTCGTATCAAGGTGGTTCATGAGCACCTCACCAGCCGTAGCTCAGGCCGAGCGAGCCCGTCCAGCGCGGGAAGAGCTGGTAGCCACTCAGGTTGCTGTAGAGCGGCACCTGGAAGAATGCGTAGGCGCTCAGCCGCGGTGCGAGACGCGCGGTCAGGCCCGGACTCACGTAGGCAATGGTGCCGGCCGTGTCGGTCGTGTCCGCGAGCGCGCCCGTGTCGGCGAGCCGGCGCAGCAGGTTGACCTGCAGCGACGGGCTGAGACCCGGGTGGTTCGCGTAGCGCAGGCCTACGCTCGCGGTCAACGAGTTACCCGGCCGGAAATCGCTGCCCGGCGTGTTCGGCGCGTGGCTGATCGCGCTCTGGAACTGGCCGTTCACGAACGCGTCGAAATCCTGGCTGATGGCCTGGTGGTAGTAGCCGCCGAGCACGAGGTCGGTGCTGCCGGTGCCGGCCTGCAGGCTGTTGTCGAGCGGCGTGCCGGCGCCGGGGCCGGAGCGGAACAGGTTCGCCGAGCCGTAGGCACCGGTCGGCAGCTTGAGCCCGAGCTGGACGCCGAGGTTATGGGTCGGCAGAAAACCCTGGTAGGACGCGAGCAGCTTGATATCACCGAGGCCCGCGACGTGCGCGACGCTCAGCTGATCGGGCGCCGTATCGGCCGGCACGTAGGGCGACTGCTGCTGGCCGTACGTCGAGTGGTCGCGGTCGATGTACGGCAGGCGCAGGTCAAAATGCCAGTTCGCGTTCGGGCTGTAGGTGAGGCCCAGCGTGAGGTAGCGGTTCAGGGTTCCGTGCTCGATCTCGCCGCCGCCGAGCGCCGGGTTCGACGGTGCATTGACCACGTCGGCGACGCTGGCCGTGTGCGTGCCGCTGCGCAGCGTGTCCTGGTTCAGGTAGTCGTATTGCACGCTGAGCCGCCAGCCGGCGGTCGACGAGTAGCCGAACGCGGCATCCGAACTCAGCGTGCAGCCGCAGCTGGCGCACGCCGAGGCCGCGGACGGCACGAGCGCACAGGCCCCCGCCAGCACCGCCGGCAGCGCGCGACGGGTCAGGGAACGAAAGGTCAGGCGCGCGACAGGCACGCGCGATGGATTCAACATGGCAGTCTCCCCGAGGCGCCGCCCCGTGGCGCGCCTCGTTCAAGCAAGTGTGCAGACGCGCCGGCGGTGCGTACCGCGGGCGCGAGGTCGGCGTGCTCGAGCGTCAGGAGAAGCGGGGTGGGGCGCGGGAGGACTGGGCCCGGGGCGGGCCGCTGGGACCGACCCGCTGGGCGACGGCGGCGACGACGA
>CAITAM010000164.1 GCA_903890265.1 uncultured Pseudomonadota bacterium
CCCCGGATTCCCTGCCGGGCGGCGCGGGCCCGGCCGCGTCCGCACCGACGCCCGCCGGCGGCGCGCCCAGGGCCCTGCGCGCGCTGGACACAGGTCCCGGGCGGCAGCTCGTCATCGCCGTCGATGCGGGTCACGGCGGTGACGATCCGGGCGCTACCGGCCAGCACGGCACGCACGAGAAGAACGTCACGCTCGCGGTCGCGCGCTCGCTCGCCGAGCGGATCAACGCGGAGCCCGGGATGCGGGCTTACCTGACCCGTGACGGGGATTACTTCGTGCCGCTCAGGACCCGCATCGTCAAGGCGGAACGGGCGCAGGCCGACCTCTTCGTGTCCGTGCACGCCGATGCGGTGCAGGACCGCGACATCAGCGGCGCCTCGGTGTACGTGCTGTCGGCACACGGCGCGACAAGCGAAGCCGCGCGTCGCCTGGCCGATCGTGAAAACGCTGCCGACCTCGTCGGTGGCGTGTCGCTGAAGGACAAGGACCCGCTGCTGGCGTCGGTGCTGCTCGACTTGTCGCAGTCGGCGTCGATGAGCGCGAGCGAGATCGCCGCCGAGCTCGTGCTGAAGGAGCTCGACAAGATCGGTGATGTCAGAAAGTCGCAGGTGCAGAAGGCAGGCTTCCTGGTCCTGAAGTCGCCCGACATTCCCTCGATGCTGGTCGAGTCCGCCTACATCACGAACCCGGACGAGGAGCGCAAGCTCAACAGCCCGGCCTACCAGGGCGAGCTGGCGGCGGCCATCCTTGCCGGCCTCAAGTCGTACCTGCGGGCGCACCCGCCCGCCGGCACCCGCCTCGCGTTCGCGACGCCACAGGGTTGAGCGACCTCGCCGGCGTTGCCTGACGGATGGCATCGGACGGCCTCCGGGCCCGCTGGCGCAGGGACGCCGGCCGGTGCCGGCAGGCGCTGCTACACTTTCGGGCACGATGCCGATCCGCGTTCTGCCCTCCCACCTCATCAACCAGATCGCCGCCGGTGAGGTTGTCGAACGGCCCGCCTCGGTCGTCAAGGAGCTGGTCGAGAATGCGCTCGACGCCGGGGCGAGCGCGATCGAGGTCGACGTCGAGCAGGGCGGGATTGCGCGGATCGTCGTTGCCGATGACGGTCGTGGCATTGCCGAGGACGAACTGGCGCTGGCGCTGACCCGCCATGCCACCAGCAAGATCGACAGCCAGGAAGCCCTCGAACGGGTGGCCACGCTGGGCTTTCGCGGCGAGGCGCTGCCGTCCATTGCCGCGGTGTCCCGCCTCGAACTCGCCTCGCGTCGCGAGGGCGCCGCGGCAGCCTTTGCCGTGCGTGCCGAGGACGGCAACCTCGGTGCCGCGCGTCCGCACCCGCTCACGCGCGGTACCCGCGTCGAGGTGCGCGACCTTTTTTACAACGTGCCGGCGCGGCGTAAGTTCCTGAAGACCGCCGCGACCGAGCTCGGCCACGTGGGCACCACGCTCGGCCGCCTCGCCCTGTCACGGCCCGACGTCGCGTTCCGCCTGACGAGCGCGGGCCGCAAGCTCTGGTCGGTCGAGGCGGCGACCGGCCGGGCGGCGATCGAGCGACGACTGATCGTGCTGGTCGAGCCTGACTTTCTCGACGGTGCCCGCTTCATCGAGTACTCGGCGGCCGGCCTGTCGCTGCACGGCTGGCTGGGTGCGCCCACCCATGCCCGGGCCCAGCCCGATCGCCAGTACGCCTACGTCAACGGCCGGCCGGTGCGTGATCGCCTGCTCGGGCAGGCGCTGCGGCAGGGCTATCGCGACGTGCTGTTTCACGGCCGGCACCCGGCCTACGTGCTGTTCCTGACGCTGGCCCCCGAGGCGGTGGACGTGAACGCGCACCCGACCAAGCTCGAGGTGCGCTTTCGCGACTCGCGGCTGGTGTTCGACTTCGTCAGCCGCACCGTGGCCGAGGCGCTGGCCGGCACGCGCCCGGACGAGGCTGGTGACGGCCCGGTGCCGCGTGCGGTGCGTGAGTCCACCTTCGGTGCTGACGTCGCGCCGGCCGCGGCGCCGGCGGACGGG
>CAITAM010000165.1 GCA_903890265.1 uncultured Pseudomonadota bacterium
AGGACACGCCCTGGAACTTGCCGATCTGCTGGCCGAACTGCACCCGGTCGACCGACCACTGCTTGGCGAGGTCGAGCGCCCGCTCGGCACGACCGAGGCAGGTCGCCGCCACCTGCAGGCGCGTGGCACTCAGCCACGTGTTCGCGACCTCGAAACCCTTGTGCAGTTCACCGAGCATCTGCGACTTCGGCACCTTGCAGTCGTTGAACTCGAGGATGCAGTTGTTGTAGCCGCGGTGTGACACGTTCTTGTAGCCCGGACGGACCTCAAAGCCCGGCGTGCCCATGTCGACCAGGAGCGCGGTGATCAGCTTCTTCTTGCCGCGCGGCGAGTCCTCCTCGCCCGACGCCGCGAACAGGATCACGAAGTCCGCGTGATCGGCATGACTGATGAAATGCTTCGTGCCGTTGATGACGAAGTGGTCGTCCTTGAGCACGGCCGTGGTCTTCATGCCGCGCACGTCCGACCCGGCCGACGGCTCGGTCATCGCGAGGCAGTCCACCCGCTTGCCCGTGATGGAAGGGTAGAGGTACTTCTCGCGCTGCTCGCCCTCGCAGGCCAGCAGGATGTTGGACGGCCGACCAACGCAGTTGTAGTGCAGCGCGTAGTGCGCCTTGCCGAGTTCCTTCTCGTAGAGGATCCAGGCCACGGGGTCGAGCCCCGCCCCACCCACCTCGGTCGGCATGTTTGCGGCATAGAGCCCGGCGTCGATCGCCTTCTGCTTGAGTTCCTGGTGCAGTTCCGGACGGAGAATGCCCGTGTCCTCGATTTCCCGTTCGTGCGGGTAGAGCTCGTTCTCGACGAAATCCTTGGTCGCCTTGACGATCATGCTCTGCTCGTCGGTCATGCCGAAATTCATGGCGTTATCTCCGTTGAATGAGGGTCACGGACGGCGCCTGGGATCGATCCCGTGCGCCGCGCCGCTCCGTGGTGGTGGCGGAAGGCGAGCTCTCGAGCGCGTGGCGGCGCAGGAGCTCGAGCTGCAGTTTCAGTTGCGCGACCTGCCGCGCGGCGGGCCAGTCGGCCTGGCTCGCGACGGCACTCGCGGTCAGGCCGTTGATGAAGGTCACGACCGAGCGCAGGGTCTCGTCGCGCACCGCGTCCGACCAGCCCTGCCATTCCGGCCAGTGCGAGACGAGGCAGCGCTCGAAGAGCCGCAGGTACTCGCGATGGACCCAGGCGTTGATCCGCTTCAGCCGCTTATCCGTCGATACCTGGCCCCAGAAGGCGGTCCAGAACGCGCACTCGGTGTAGCGATGCGAATCGAGCGGCAGCGCCTCGCAGAGGACGGTCAGAAGATCGGCCGGCGGGTCGGTACGCTGGGTGAGTCGCTCTTCGATGCGGCGCAGGATGAGGCGCAGCGCCGCCAGGATGATTTCCTGCTTCGACTCGTAGTAGTGCGCGATCATCCCCGTCGTGTAGCCGGTCTCCTTGGCAATTCGCGCGACGGTCGCCTGCTCGAAGCCGTGCGTCGCGACCACGCGGCAGGCGACGAGTGCTATGTCGTCGCGTCGCTTGGCGTGGTCGACAATCTTCGGCACGGCGGGTCTCAGCCCTTCTTCATGCCGATGCTGCGGCCCTTCGCCGCCGGCAGCGGCAGCGCCGCGTGCGACTTCGCGAGCGCCGCGAACCGGTCCCTGATCGCCGGGTCCACCGCCGTCGCCTTCGCGGCCGCCGTGTCGACGTGGATGTGCATCTGCTCACCGGTCGCGACCATGGCGTCGTCGCGGCGGCGATGCAGCGAATGAAACACGTGCAGGCGCTTGTCGTCGGCGTCGATGACGCGGGTCAGGATGTAGAGCGGCTCGCCGGCCTTGGCCTCGGCGCCGTAGGTCAGGTGCGACTCGACCGTGTAGTACATGTGGCCGCTGTTGCGGTAGGTGTCGTCGATACCGACCTTGCGGTAGAGCGCGTCCATCGCGTCACCGAACACCTGCGGGTAGCGGAAGTCCGACATGTGGCCGTTGTAGTCGACCCACTCCGGACGGACCACGAGATCCTTGCGCAGCGGCTGGCCCTCGACGGGCGCCGGCACCGACTTCGCCGCCTCCTCGTAAAGGCGCGTCTCGATGGCCTTCAGCGTCGAGCCCGCGCCGATGTCGTACTGGCGAAGCACCTGCTGGATGGCAACGAGGTAGTCGTCACGCAGCCGCTCCAGTTCGCGGATCGACCGGCCGGCGGCCTGCGCTTGCGTGCCCTCGACCATGCGGTCGATCAGCTGCTCGGTCAGCTCCGGGGCCTCGAGCTTGGTCCACGGCCACTTCAGGCAGGGCCCGAACTGCGCCAGCATGTGCCGCATGCCCGGCTGGCCACCGGCCAGGTGGTAGATCATGTTGGTGCCCATCGCCGCCCAGCGCAGGCCGGGGCCGTAGATGATCGACTCGTCGAGTTCGCCGGTCGTGGCGACGCCGTCGTTGACCATGTGCAGGATTTCGCGCCACAGGGCTTCCTGCAGGCGGTCGGTCAGGTGCCCCGGCACCTCGTGGCGGACGTGCAGCGCGTGCATGCCGATGTAGGTGTAGAACACGCGGGCGGCTTCGATGGTCGCGGCCGACGTCTGCTTGCCCCCGACGAGCTCGCAGAGCGGCAGCAGGTAGACCGGGTTGAACGGATGGCCGACGAGCAGCCGCTCGGGCGCGACCATGTCGCGCTGCAGGTCGGTCGGCATGATGCCGGACGTGCTCGAGGCGATGATCACGTCGGCGGGCGCGGTCCGGCTGATGTCGGCCAGCACGCGCTGCTTCAGTTCGACGATCTCGGGAATGTTTTCCTGGATGAAGTCTGCCTTGGCCGCCATCTCGTGCAGATCGGTCGTGAAGGTGAGCTTGCCCTTCGGCGGCAGCGGCGCGAAGGTCAGCCGGTCGAGGGCCGGCGCCGCGTTGTCGACCGCACCGCGGATCCACTCCTCCATTTCGGGCTTGACGTCGGCGGCGATCACGTCGATGCCGTAGTGCAGGGCGCGGGCAGCCCAGCCGCCGCCAATCACGCCGGTGCCGAGGAGGCCAAGGGTCTTTACGGTGCGCATAGTCGTTCCTTGAAGCTTGGGGATGCGGGAGATCGGGGTGTCGCCGGCCCGGGGCCGGCTACGGAATGAAGCAGACCGCGCCGGGCCGGCCCGTAATGTCATGGCCGTAATAATACAACGGCGCGGCCGCACGGCGAAACCGGGGCCGCACTGTGTGCAGTGCGGCAAAATCCTAGCTCTGGCGTGCCAGGATCCCCTGCGCCCAGCGAACGGCGGCGCCCGGCCTGAAGTCGACGCCATCCAGCCGCCGCACCGGCAGCACACCGGCCAGCGCGTTGGTCAACAGGATCTCGTCCGCGTCCAGGAGATCCGCGGGCGTGAGGTCGGCCACGGTGCACGGCGTACCCGCCGCCACGAGTGCATCGAGGAGCGCGGCCCGCACCACGCCCGCGACCCCGCAGCGGGTCAGCGCCGGCGTGCGCCACGCCCCGTCACGGACGCAGAACACGTTCGTCATGGTGCCGCAGACGACGCGCCCCGATGTGTCCAGCATCAGCCCCTCCCAAGGATCGGCGCCCTGCCATTCGGCCCGCGCCAGCACCTGCTCCAGGCGGTTCAGCGTCTTCAGCCCCGCGAGGGCCGGCTGCTCGGCGAGGCGTGTCTGGCAGGTCCGGACCGCCACGCCGTCGTGCGCGTACGCGGCCGGGTAGTCGGGCGGCGCGAAGCTCATGACGACGCGGTTGGGCGCCGCGTGCGGCGGCGGGCGGTAGCCGCGCCCGCCGCTGCCGCGCGTCAGCAGCAGCTTGACGATACCGGCGCCGCTGAGCGCGGCCGCCCGTTCGATATCGAGTCGCAGGATCGCCTCGTCCGGCAGCGGTATCCCGAGCACCGCGGCGCCGCAGGCGAGACGGGCGAGGTGCCGGGCGAGGAGCC